>JAHFTI010000233.1 GCA_023265535.1 Opitutaceae bacterium | reverse complement strand
TGGGGGACGGCAGGGCGCGGCTGGGGGGCCAGGGCGGCTGCCGTGCCCGGGGCCTGCTTGCCGGAGGTCTTGGAGGGACTGCGCAGCACCAGGGTCCTGGTCTCGCCGCGCACACGCACCACGGCCCTGTTCTCGGACGGGCTGCAGCTGAGCACCTCGATGCCGCGCTCGCTCGAGCCCACGGCCACCCAGAAGCTCTTTTTCTGGGTGCTGTCGACCAGGCACACGCTGGTCTCGCCGCCGATGGTGGTGATGCCGGAAAGCTGGAGATCGCCCTGGGCGGCGGCGGGGCCGGCGGTCTCGGTGTTGGCGAGGAAGGGAGAGGTGAGGTTGAGCTCCTGGGCCCGCACCTGCTGGGGCCACGCAAGCGCGAGGCAGGCGGCGAGCTGCGCGCCGACAAGGCGGGTGGCGGTGTTCATGGCTTTCAAGGGAGGGAGGGGCCTGGGGAGGGCTGGGGCTTGGAACGGGGCGGGGGACCTGTGTTCCCCGCGTCAGGCGGGTGTGCCCTGGTGGTGGGCCTCGATGATCTGTCGCAGGGTCTCCTCCAGGCTGATGGTGATGTCCCAGGAGGGGTAATGCGACCTCATCTTGCGCAGGTCTGAGTAATAGCAGATGTGGTCGCCGATGCGGTTCTGGTCGACGTAGCGGCTCACCTGGGGCCTGCCGCTGAGGCGCTCGACCAGCGCGAAGGCCTCGAGCACCGAGCAGGAGTTGGCCCTGCCGCCGCCCAGGTTGTAGACCTCCCCCATGCGCGGGTTTGCGATGAAGGCCGCCATGAAGCGGGCCACGTCGAGGGAGTGGATGTTGTCGCGCACCTGCTTGCCCTTGTATCCGAAAATTCGGTACTCTAGGCCGGCGAGGTTGCACTTGACCAGGTAGCTGAGGAAGCCGTGCAGCTCCACGCCGCTGTGCTGCGGGCCGGTCAGGCAGCCGCCGCGCAGGCAGCAGGTGGGCATGCGGAAGTAGCGGCCGTACTCCTGCACCATCAGGTCGCCCGCCAGCTTCGAGACGCCGAAGAGGGAATGGGTGGACTGGTCGATGCTGAAGTCCTCGGCGATGCCGTTCTGCAGGGCGGGGTCCGCGAAGTCCCAGCGTGTGTCCAGCTCGCGCAGGGGGAGGCGGTTGGGGGCGTCGCCGTACACCTTGTTCGTGGACATGTGCACGAAGGGGGACTCGGGGCAGGCCTGGCGCGCGCCCTCGAGCATGTTGAGCGTGCCGACGGCGTTGGTGTCGAAGTCGTCGAAGGGGATGGAGGCCGCGCGGTCGTGGCTGGGCTGGGCGGCGGCATGCACGATGGCCGCGGGGCGCAGCTCGCGCAGGAGGGCGAGCACGCCGGCCCGGTCGCGTATGTCGAGCTCGTGGTGCACATAGCCCGGTAGCCCCTTCTCGAGGCGGCGCTGGTTCCAGCGGGTGTCCCCCTGCGGTCCGAAGAAGACGGCGCGCTGGTTGTTGTCGATCCCGTGGATGACATAGCCGTGCTCAAGGGCGAAGTGCAGGGCCACTTCGGAGCCGATGAGGCCGGAGGATCCGGTGACGAGGAGGATCTTGGACATGGAGAGGGGGGAGGCACCCTTGGGCGCGGGCGGCCTTTCTCTGCAAAAAGCCCGGGCGGGGCAAGCTCCCTGTGGAAAAGCAAAACCGCGGACCCTGGGCTGGGTCCGCGGTTGGTTGGCGGTCTGGTCTTGGTTGTCAGGGGCCCCGAGGGGCGACGATCACTTGCCCTGTTTGGCGAGGAGCTTCTCGATCTCGTCCATGATGCTGTTCATGCGGGTGACGAGGGCACGGTAGGGGGCGGGAGTCGCCAGGTCGACGCCGGCGCGCTTCACGAGCTCGTAGGGATGGTCGGAACCACCGGCCTTGAGCAGCTCAAGGTAGGTCTCCACGGCGCCCTTTTCCCCCTTGAGGATCTTCTCGGCGAAGGCCTGCGAGGCGGAGATGGAGGTGGCGTACTGGTAGACGTAGAAGTTGCGGTAGAAGTGGGGAATGTAGGCCCACTCGACGGTGACGAGGTCGTCGATCTTCATGACACCCTGGTCGTGGCCGTGGTAACGGCGGAGGATGTCACCGTAGATCTGGGTCAGCTTGGAGCCGGAGAGGGCGCCGCCCTTTTCCACTTCCTCGTGCGTGCGCAGCTCGAACTCGGCGAACATGGCCTGACGGAAGAAGGTGCCGCGCAGTCCCTCGAGGGCGCTGCCGAGGTAGTACATGCGCTCCTCGTCCGACTTTGCGATCTTCAGCATGTGGTCGAGCAGGAGGGCCTCGTTGAGGGTGGAGGCGATCTCGGCGACAAAGATGCTGTAGTCGGAGGTGGCGAAGGGCTGGTGCTTGTTCGTCAGCGAGCTGTGCCCGCCATGGCCCCACTCGTGGGCGAGGGTGGTGACGGCGTCGTAGTTGTTGTTGTAATTCGTGAGCACGAAGGGATGCACGTCATACACGGAGCCGTTCATGTAGGCGCCGGAGCGCTTGCCGGGCTGCGGGTACACGTGGGTGTAGCGGCCGTTGAGGCTCTCGGTGAGGGTCTTGACATACTCCGTGCCGAGGGGGGCGGCGGAATCGATGAGCAGCTTCTTGGCGTCCTCGTAGGGGAAGTCCTTCTCGAGCTTCACGATCGGGGGATAGATGTCCCAGTAACGCAGCTCCGGGATGCCCAGCATGCGACCGCGCAGCTTGAAGTAGCGGTGCAGGGTGGGGAGGTTGGCGTTCGTTTCCGCGACCAGGGTGCGATAGACGGACTCGGGAACATTGCCATTGGAGAGGGTGGCGGCGAGGCTCGAGGGGTGCTTGCGAACGCTGGCGCGGAACCAGTCGCCCTTGATGGAGGAGAAGAGGGAGACGCCGAAGGTGCGCTCGTATTCCTTGAACTTGCCCCAGAAGGCCTTGAAGACGGCCTCACGGTCCTGGCGGTTGTTGATGGCGCGGTACTTGGTGTAGCCGGCCTGGCTGAGGCGTGCGTCGGTTCCGTCGCTGAGCTTGATGGTGGGCCACTGGATGTCCGCGGAGGAGAGGATTCCGTAGAGTGCCTGGGGGGCGTCGCTGATCATGCTGGTGGAGGACATGACCTGCTCGGCCTCGGCACCCAGGGTGTGGGGGGCCATGCGGAGGGTCTCCATCAGCGGGAAGGTGTAGGGCTTGAGCTTGGGCTCGGCGGCGATGAACTCGCGGATCTTCTTCTCGCCGATGGCAATCAGCTCGGGGCTCATGTAGCTGATGGCCTGGCTGAGCTCGGTGCCGACCATGTCGATCTCCTGGCTGCGCTCCATGGCGGGCGAGTCACTCAGGTTTTCGTCGAGCTTCTGGCTGGCGTAGGAATTGAGGCGGATGTTCAGCTTGTAGGCGTCGTAGATCGCGTCCATGGCCTCGAGGAGCTTGGCCGGGCTGTCACCGAGGTGGCCCTTGAAGGTGGCAAGCTTGGGCAGGGAGGCGGAGAGCTTGGCCTTGGCGTCCTTGTAGGCGGCCTCATCCTTGTAAATCAGCCCCAGGTCCCACACATAGGCGGGGTTGACGGGAGCCTTGGCGGGTTCTTCGGCATGCAAGCCAATGGAGAAGAAGGGGCTGCATGCGACTAGCAGGGGGAGAAGGCGGGAGGGCTTCATGGTCCGCCCAATGTGTCGTAAGATTGGCAAAGCTCCACCCCAAAGCGGCAGAATACCCTCGATTTGCGACGAGTGTCGCGACGGGTGGGCGATTTTGCATTTTTGAGGTGAACCGGCATCGCCTTCGTTCCCCTTTTGGAATGAATTCCCTTCATCCCCATGGCCTCTCCTTCCGTCCCCAAAGTTCAGGTTTTCCATCCAGTTCCCGTCGGTCGTCGTGTGCGTTGGGTGGTGTTGTTCATCGCCTCGGCCGTGGTGTTCTTTGTGGGCATGCACCTGGGACTATTGATCCTGCTTCCTCACGCCCTTGGCAACCTGCTGGCCTGGTTGGCTCTGATTTTGGGGCCGATCACGGTCGCCCTCATGTGGTACGGGGCCAGGATTCGCTTCTACCTGATCGACGGCAACGACCTGGTCATCGACCGCGCCTTTTTTCCCATCCGCATCCCGCTCGCGAACTACACGCTCATCCATGAATTCCGCGGGCGCGTGGGGGCGGTGGACAAGGTGATGGGCAATGACGGCCTGGGTGCGATCGCAGGCTATTTCCAGAGCGCGGAGCACGGGCACCTGCGCATCTATGCCACCGATGTCGCCCATTCGATCATGCTGGAGGGGCCCTCGGAGAAGCTGATCGTGTCGCCGTCGGATCCCGCCGCCTTCATCGAGGCCGTGCTCTACCATTTCTACACGCGCACGCACTGAGTGGCGGGGTTGGCATCGGGTGCGTGCCGTGGGAAGGGGGCTGTGCCGCAGCTGCATCGGACAGCCTTGCCGTCGGTTTCCTCGTGGCTGTGGGCGACCTTGGGACTTTGCTCTGGCGCAGGAGGATCGGGCCGCTTAGGACAGGCGGCATGGCAAGCTCCGCACCCGTTCAATTCATCAATCGCAGGACCGGAAAACTCGAGACCGAGAAGGTGCTCGGCGAGGCCTGGATGCGCTGGCTCTACCAGACCGGCCCCGGCCAGCTGGCCCTGCACGCGCTGGTGAAGCGGGCCCTGCTGTCGCATTACTTCGGCTGGCGCATGAACTGGCGCTACAGCGCGCAGAAGGTGCTGCCGTTCATCGTCGAGCACAACCTGGACGTCGACGAGATGGTCAAGAATCCGCTGAATTTCCGCACCTTCAACGAGTTTTTCGCGCGCGCGCTGAAGCCCTCCGCACGGCCCATCGCCGAGGGGGACGACGTGGCGGTGCTGCCTGCGGACGGCCGGCACCTGGCCTTCCAGAATTTCGACGAGGCCGAGGGCTTCTACGTGAAGGGTGAGAAGTTCCGCATCTCCACGCTGCTCGACGAGGACAAGATCCCCGAGAGCCAGCGCGAGCTGCTGGCGCGCTACCGCGGAGGTGCGATGCTGATCTCGCGCCTGGCGCCGGTCGACTACCACCGCTACCATTTCCCCGTCGCGGGCGTGCCCACGGCGGCGCGCCTGGTGGAGGGCAGCCTCTTCTCGGTGAGCCCGATCGCGCTGCGCCGCAATGTCGGCTACCTGATCCGCAACAAGCGCATGCTCACGACCCTTGATGCCGGCCGCTTTGGCAAGGTGATGATCGTGGAGATCGGCGCCACCATGGTGGGCAGCATCCACCAGACCTACGTGCCCGGGAGGGCCGTGGCCAAGGGCGAGGAGAAGGGCTTCTTCAAGTTCGGCGGCTCCTGCACGATCACCCTCTTCGAGCCCGGACGCATCGTGTTCGACCGCGACCTCGTCGAGAACAGTATCCAGAATCTGGAGACGTACGCGCGCATGGGCGAGCGGCTCGGCGTGTCCAGGCTCTGAGCCTGTCCCGCGCGCGCACTATGCACCGCGCGCGCGCGGCAGGAGGCCGGCGAGCGCGCCGAGGGCGAGGCCGGCGAGCGTGTCGAGGCCGGTGTGCTGGCGCAGTGCGACGATCGACAGGCTGATGACCGCCACCCAGGCCGCCAGGAGCAGGCGCGCGGCCAGTCCCGAAAAGGCCGCGGAGTCGCGGGCGAGCGCAAGGGCGGCGAGCAGGGCCATCGCCGAGTGCAGGCAGGGCATGCAGTTGTTCGGCGCGTCGAGGGCGAGCAGCAGGCCGTAGGCGAAGCCGTGGCCCTCTGGGGAGGGACGCAGGCAGGCGGTGGGGAAGAGGGCGAAGCAGACCCAGCCGACGGCGGCGGTGGCCAGCAGCCTGCGCGCGAAGCAGGTGACGGCGCCGGGCCAGGGGAGCAGGAACCAGGGCAGGCCCACGAGCGCGAACATCGAGAGGTAGGGCCAGAGCCAGAGGGGGTGGAAGGGGAGCAGGTCCCAGCCCGGGCACTGCGTGCGCAGGGAGGAATCGGGCAGGAAGTGGAACTGGAGGCTGCGGTAGGCCAGGCCGGCCACGAGGGCGACGGCGGCGCCGAGGCCCGTGCGCAGGAGGAGTTCGCGGCGGCTCATGACGGGCGCCCCCGGGCGTTGAGGCGCGCGGCCGTGCCGGCGTCGTGGCAGGCGCTCAGGTGGTAGTGGGAACTTGAATACAGGTCGGCGAGGCGGGAGCAGGTGCGCAGGTAGGCGGCGCGATCCCACTGGAACCAGAGCGCGGGGGGCAGGGGGGCGCGGCGCAGGCGGAGCTGGCTCTCGCGCCAGTAGGCGTCGGCGGCGTAGAGCTCGGGGCCGGCGGGGGAGTGGAAGGCCAGGCCGACCTGGCCGGGCGCGTGGCCGGGCAGTTCGAGCAGGCGCAGGCTGCCGTCGCCGAAAAGGTCGTGCGAGGGGAAGGGCAGCTCGGCGTCGCGCGAGAAGGCCGTGGGAGGGATCGCGTGGGCGCGGTCGGGCAGCCAGGACGGGACCAGGGAGGAGAGGAAGGCGTTGCGCACCTGGGCGAGGGGGCGCAGGGCCTGCAGCGGGGCCAGGGCCTCCGCGTGATGGTGGATCCGGGCCTGCGGGAATTCCGCGAGGCCGCCGATGTGGTCGGCATGGAAATGGGTGAGGATCACGTGGCGGATGGCCGCCGGATCGATGCCGCGCGCGCGAAGGAGGGAGGCGGTGGAGCGGGTGCCGGAGACGGGGGTGGCCCAGCGGTAGAGGCGCTGGGGGAAGCGGGCGCTGGCCGGGGCGAAGGCCTCGCCATAGCCGGTGTCCACCAGGATCCAGCCCTCGCGGGCGTGGTGCAGCGCGAGGAAGACCGCCTCGAAGCGCACGAGGCGCGGGGAGCGGCGGTCGACCAGGGCGAGCAGTTGCCTGCAATGGCCGCCCTCGAGGGCGAACAGCTCACGGATCATGTCAGGTTCCTGGTCACAGGTGGAAGAGGCTCGCGGCC
>JAHFTI010000232.1 GCA_023265535.1 Opitutaceae bacterium | reverse complement strand
GCGTCTCGGCATTGTCGCGCGCGAGATCGGTGTAGCGCCGCTCCTGGCTGTCGAGCGGCTGCTTCTGGAGCAGGGCCAGCAGCGAGATCACGCCGCTGAGCGGGGTGCGGATCTCATGGCTCATGACGGCGAGGAACTCGCCACGGGCGCGCATCGCCGCCTCGGCGGCCTCCTTGGCCCCGCGCAGCTCCGCCTCCACGCGGCGGCGCTCTGTAATGTCCACGCTGATACAGACGAAGCCGGACACCAGGCCCTTCTCATCGAGGCTGGGGCTCGTGGCGAGGCTCCAGACCACGATCCGTCCGTCGGGGCGCACATACTCCGCATCCAGTTCGCCGGGCTTTCCGGCGAGAGTCTGGCGGACAAGCGCGCGCACAGCCTGGCGCGAGCGCGGGGGCCAGATCGCATCGAACTCCACGCCTATGAGTTCCTCCATGCCCCGCCCCAGCGCCTCCTGTCCGTTCCTGTTCACGACCACGAAGCGACCCTCGCGGTCCATCATCTGCACGCAGTTGCGTGAGCCCTCCACGATGGTGCGGCTGCGGCGCTCCGAGGAACCTGCGAGCACCGCGCTGCCGCGCACCTGCTCAAAGGCGATGACCAGGCCCGCAAGCAGGGCCAGCCCCATGAAGCTCAGGCAGAGGATCGGCAGTCGTGCCAGCCCGACCTGGCGGTCCCAGTCCTGCGCACGCACGTCAAAATCCATGGTCACCCAGCCGCGGGGGCTTTCGCAACCTGCCAGGGGGACCGAGGAGCTCACCCACTGCCCCCAGCGGTCGGTGATCGGCCCCAGCACAAAGGGTTGCCGTTTCCTCACGGTGGCAAGGTACTCGGCCTCCGCCTCCTCGTACAACTGGCCTGGCGGGGAATACTCGGAGGAGTCGGGCGGTTCGGAATCGACCAGGAAACGCACGGCGTCCGACTCGATTCCCATGAGCATGGCGAAACGGAAATCAGGATTGGCCTTCACGAGGTCGCGCATGGAGGTCTTGAGTGCCTCATAGGCCGGCCTTCCAAGGTCGGCCTGTCCCCAATAGAGCATGTTCACCTGTTCGCGCGGAATAAGGGCGGCGGCGGTCAGCGTGCGGTTCATGATCTCCGTCCGCATGCGGGTGTCGCACTGTTTGCCTTCATACTCCGCGCCCAGCCCGCCAATCAGCAGCAGGCCCACCGCCGCGAAAGTCCAGATCCAGCGCCAACGCAAAAGGTCCTTGAGGGAACGGGGGTCCATTCGCTGTGCACAGAGTTCGGCATGACGCAACCCCAGGACCACGAGCAGGGTGCCACAAATCAGCACCTGACCTGGCCGGTAGAGGCTCAGGAACTCATCCCGCCAGTCTCCGGACACCAGGAGCATGAAACGCCCGGCATAACTCACACCCAATCCTCCCACCACCAAGGCGATGATCGACTGGTAATGTCCCTGCCCGATGCGGGCCTTTTGGGAGGACCCCAGGTTCAGCAGCAGCCAGCGGCCCAGGCACAGCACGGCCCCCATCCACAGGAAAGCACGGACCATGTCGATGTAGAGAAAGCCTTCCCCCATGTACAACTGACTTATCTCCAACAACTCACCGAGCGCCAAAAGCACACAGAACACACTCAGGACACCCCAGCCGGGACGCAGGTCCAGCTTCCGCAGGAGGGCTGACTGTGCGGCGATCAGCAGCAGCATGCTTCCCTGCAGGAGGATGAGAAAATCCTTCGTATGCTCAAAGAGGGAGGTCATGGAGGATTCAGGCGAAGGCGGAATCCCATTAAACGGCTTTCCGCGCGCCTTCTGAATCAGCAGCCTGCATCGATTCTGAGCTATTTACTCGCATCCCAGGCCGGCAATTGCCTAGGAATGCGACCATGGAATCACTTTCCGCCAGTCCCAAGGTCCCCCTCGCCACCGATCCCTGCCCCTGCGGCAGCGGCAAAACCTTTGGCGAATGCTGCCAGCCCGTGCTCGCCGACATGAGCGCGGCGAGCAGCGCCGAGGCCCTCATGCGCGCACGCTTCACGGCACATGTCGTTGGAAACAGCGAGTTTCTCCACAAGAGCTACCTACCCGACTCCAAGAAGCCCTACACGGGTGAGATCCTGGCCGGTGGCGACCGCTGGACCCGCCTGGTGATCAATTCGCACGAGGTCTTCCGCGACGGCCAGATGGCCACGGTCGATTTCACCGCCTTCTACAAGGAGCAGGGCGTCGAGGTCCCGCACGACGAGAAGGCCGAATTCCTGCGTCAGGACGGGACCTGGATCTACAACCGCGCCATGCGCCTCGGGCCCGCCCCCGTGAAGCACAGCAGCCCCAAGGTCGGCCGCAACGACCCCTGCCCCTGCGGCAGCGGCAAGAAGTACAAGCACTGCTGTTCAGTTAAGTGAGGCCCCCGCTAAAAACGCCTAGCAAACAGGCGTTTTTGGCTATTCTCCATCGGGTTACGACACCGAAAGCTACTACAGCTTGCGGCACTGGCAACGAGAGGGCGCAAATCCGTCAAGAATGGCGCCAGTCATGACGGAGGACTTCCTCGGGGACTTGGAGACGACCCTGAACTCCCTCTCCGAAATCTTCGGCCTCCAAGTGCTCCTGCTGGGTGGGGCCTTGGATGGGTGCTTCTGTGTGACACCAGCGCGACCGGAGCCACCGGCTCCAGGTCGCCCATGTATACGAGGCAGATTTTTTCGCCCCATCGCCATCTATACGGAGCATCCATCACGGCGAAAAAGAGTTGCGAGCCCGAAAGAACGCGCGAAGGAATAGCCAATGAAGGCCCTTTTCCTTATGGCATCTTTCTTTGGCTCACTGGCCCAGCTCTTCGGCGGCACCCCATCTTCCGCCACATATCAAACGGTCGCCATCTACGACCAGCTGCGCAGTCAAATCCTGAGCCTGAAACCTGAACAAATTCAGGCCACGCCAAATCAGCCAATTATCGGGATGCTGATGGAAACGGGATACCCCGAAGCTGTCGCGACCCTCGTTGCCGTTGCTGATGGAACAGCAAGTCTCTACTTCAGCAAAGGCGGCGGAATCATTGGGGCGGGACAACATGCCGGGCCGAATAAAGCGGCAAAGAAGTTCATAGCCGAAGCAACTCGTCATCTTGGAAAACTGACCCCGGCAAAGACCTTTCCCCTGCCTGCAAAGGGGCACACAAGATTCTACGTCATAACCCCAGATGCAGTGCTCACCGCTGATGCTGATGAGAACGATCTCGGAGAGGGACAGCATGCCCTTTCCCCGCTATTTTATGCAGGTCAGGAACTGATAACCGAGATGCGACTCAGCGAGGAGCAAAAGAGGAAGTAAGAAGCGCAAATGCGCCCCTTGCCGAGTAGACGATGCAACGGATTCTTGTATTCACGCCGAGCGCCCTGGACGCAGAGACACCCTGACCTCCCCGATTCAGCTAATTACATTCAGCGTGAAAGCTCCCTCTCGCACAATGGCTCCCCTGCCTGACGCACCACCCTCATCAAAGGGGAACCTGTTTAGCTGGAGCTGGAACATTTGCATTTGCGGAGGACCACTCGCACTCGCGGCTTGGATGTTCCTTAACAAGGGAAACGGGTGGTGGATCATCGCCCTGCTCAGCGCCGTCTTGATTCCCGTGTTCATCCTGCACACAAGACACTGGAAGAATCTCAAACGTGAGCGGGCCCAGGACTCCATCTGCACCTTCTCCCGCCTATTGCCAGCCAAGCACCACGACACCTGGATTGTCAGAGCCGTTTATGAGGGCATCTCAAAGGAAAGAGGCGTGTCCATCCGCCCCTCAGACCGACTTGAAAAGGACCTTGGATATGGTCCCGATGATTTGGATGAGGTCATCCATGAAATCGCCCACCGGGCAGCGAAGAATCTGGCTTCAACAGATGCCAACCCGCTGTACGGAAAGGTGATCACGGTTCGAGACCTCATCTGCTTTCTTGAGTATCAACCACGTTCACAGAACGTCGTGAGATAAGCCCCCTCCCCCCCGCCAAACTACCTCCAGATGAAGAGAATTCTCGCCTCTCTCGCTGCCCTTCTACCGGGTTTCATGCATGCCGAACCCGCCAAGCTCGGCTCTGATTCGGACCCCATCCGGCAAATGTTCTTCGCGAGCCAGTCGCTCCAGGAAATGGTGAAGACGGCGAAGTTGGATGGGAAGCCATCCCCCTTTCAATCCATGGCAGACTCCTTTCGCTTTGTTCAGGAAGGGAAGAAATCCGAAGCGATCAGTACACTACAGGGAATCCTCAAGGAACCCGACCTTGAAACCAGAGTTCAGCTTTGGGTCTGGACTGCATTGAGGGATCTCGGAGTTCAGCCAGACCAGAGACAGGGAGGCGAAGTCCTCGGTGTGGTCATTGAGATGCCAATGCAAAACGGATACGACACACTCGCGGCTTACGTGGATGGAACCGCCCGGTATCTGAACTTCTCTGGCGCTGCTATTTTCTGGGATCAACGCGATGAGAAAATCAAGGGCCTCTGTCAGGCCTTCATTGACTCCACCATCCCAGCGAGCAATCGAGCGACTCCTCGCCGCTCGCTCAACCTGCCCAAGTCAGGCGGTCAAGTCACCCTGCTGACTCGCTCGGGAATCTATGCGATACCGAATCCGCCTGAATCCGCGATCAACGCAGGCGCGGCGCTGATGATTGAGCTGATGCGCCGCGCAAGCCAGGGCAAATGAAGCGCGCCTAGCTTCCGCTCTCACTTGGCGGGAGCCGCCGCCACCTCGTAGGGCTGGGCGGGGAGGTAGCCGATGGGCACGCGGCGGGGGCCCTTCTGCTTGCCCTTCGCCTTGTCGCCCTGCTGCTCGCGCTCGTGGAAGACAGCGATGATCAGGTTGCCCTTCTGGCCCGGCTTGGCCTTCGAGGGGTCATAGGCGAAGGTCACACGCACGCCACTGCCCGCGACATCCACGTCCTTCACGGTGATGCCCTCGGGCGGATCGCTGAGCTCGCAACGCAGGGTCTCGCCCAGCTTGGGTCGCGGAAGGGGAATCAGGAAACTGCAGGCCTTGCCGTCCTTGAAGACGAGCGTGTCGGCGTCCACCTGCCGCAGCGCGGGGCGCTGCTGCAATCTCGGGAGCACCCTGAGCCAATGGGACTGAGCCACCACCAGATGGCGGTAAATGAAGGCCTGCATCATGTCGTCGCAGGGCACCGCCTCGCGCACGAGCAGCTTGCCGTCGGACAGGCGCGCATTTCCCGAGATGCGCAGGGGCATCAGCTCGGGTTGGGACGCCAGCCGCGGTGAGAGCGTGACACGAAGCTTGTCCACCCCCGCGGGGATCACGGCGCCATCGATGCCCAGGGCCTTGGAGCCCACATTGCCGGTGAGTGTGATCGGAGCGTCGAACCCATCGCGCCTCAGCACAAAGACCGTGACGACTGCCGGCTCGCCCTCGCGCACATTGACCGCGGAGGGCTCGCAACGCAGCTCGAAGTCGGGCCGGGCCTGATGCAGGTGCAGGCGGTAGATGTTGGTTTCGCCGCCCTGGTGCTGGACATCGGAAAGCTCCACCAGGTAGCTGCCCGCCTGCGGCAGCCGCGCACGCAGGTAGGAATCCGCGTGGTGCGTGCTCAGGCCCGCGGCACGGTCCTCATGGTCGTCATTGAAGGCGATCTGGTTGCCCTGCGAATCCACCAGCCGCAGCTGGGAATCGATGGGGGAGTTGAGCCGGCGCCCCATGAGCTCCACGACGAGCTCCTGGCCGGCGGCACCCTCGAAGCGGAACCAGTCGCGATCATCAGGGCCCGAGATGCGTCCGTTCACCACCGCGGGAAGGGGCACTGACTGCGCGCGGGCGGCGCTGTCATTGTCCTCCACCTCGGCCAGCTCGGGATCCTCCGACAACTCAAACGGCACGGGAGAGGAAGCCATGTGTTCCTTGGCAAGCGAGAGCAGCAGGATGCCGGGGCCGCGCCCGGAGGCGTCGATGAGCGTCCTGGGCGTGCGTATGTTCCAACCGGATACATCCACGCGGGTGGAGGCATGGGCGGGGCCGCCCGCCGGGAAAAGGCCCGTGATGAAGGGGAGCTCGCCGATGCTCAGGCGATAGATGAAATCCTCGCGCCCGCGGAAAATGCCATCCTTGACGTCGAGGAAGTACTCGCCGTCCTCGGGCACCTCGAAGAGCAGCACGGGATCGGGGCTGAAGCGGAAGTCGTCATTGTAGGCCAGTTCGCGCCCCTTCGCATCGCTCAGGCTGAGCGTGGCCTGGAACCAGCCCGGCACGGCGTCGGCAAGGTACGGGATGAGCGAGCGCGCCTCCATGGCGAGGACCAGGCGCTGGCCCTTGGTGGCCTTGAAGCGGAGACGGTCCACGCCACCCTGAAGGATCTGGCCGTTCACGACCACGGGCGGGGTGATGGTGAGCTCGTTGCGCGCCACGGCCTTCTGCTGGTCCGCCTGGATCTTCTTCTGGCTGGGCCTGGCCTGCACCAGGCCCGCGCAGACCTCGGGCAGGCCGCCGATGCGAAACACCATGGGATTGCTCGCGCCCGACCTGGTGCGCAGGCGGAGTTCGCGGGTGCCCTCGGGGGCGTCGGCGTCGACGACGACCTCCACAAGCAGCGTCTCCGCGATGGCGGGGTTGGCCTGGCGGCGGGGATTGCCCTCGCTGGTCCGGCGACGGATGTCCATGAACTCGTTGCGCTCCGCCTCGGTGAGTTTCGCGAGAGCGCCGGGGGGAATGTTCTTGGCGTCCTTCACGTCCTTGGAGATGCCGGCCTTGGTGCGCAGCTCGTCGGCCCGGTCGCGCAGCTTGTTGAACTCCTGCTGCGTCAGGGGTCGGAACAGCTCGAGAGGGCGGACGCGGACCCCCGCGCCGCTGACCGTGATCCCGGCGTCCTCGGTGAGATGCTGGCCGC
>JAHFTI010000231.1 GCA_023265535.1 Opitutaceae bacterium | reverse complement strand
GAGCAGTGGTCTCATAAAGCTTAAGGTACTCTGCCCGTGCGTGCGGTTCCCACTCAGGGTAGGGTTTGTCTCCCTGGTCGCCCAGCCAGAAGCCGGAGAGGTTCGGCTCATTCCACACCTCGAAGTACCAGGAGGCCACTTCGTCCTCACCGTAGCGCTCGGTCCAGTGAGCCACCACAGCTTTGATCAGCGCCGCCCACTTGGCGGGATCGCGCGGCGGAGTGACATTGCCCTTCCACCAAAAGATGGTGGCCGAACCACTTGCCAGTCCCGACGGCATGAACCCGAGCTCGACGAAGGGTTTCACTCCCATCGCCAGCATCGAGTCAAAGAGCTCGTCGATGTACTGGAAATTGTAGTGTTCCCTGCCCTTCGAATCCACGAGGTACACGCCCATGTCGTCGCACAGAAGACCGTGGAAACGGAGGTAATTGAAACCGCACTCCCTGCGCACTTCGGCGAGTTGCCGCTGAAAATCGGCACGCAGTCCTTCGTTGGCGCGCCCCGCTCCGACACACAGTGAACCCATGCGATTGAAGGCGCCCTTTGCCTGCGATAGGTCCGCGTGCAGCAGCCTCACATCGGAGGGTTGAGTGCCAGCGAACGCCAGCGAGCTGATTCCAAGGGCGATGGAGGTGCCAAGAATGCCTTTCATGGGAAAAGAATACGGGATGCCACCGCGTTTGTCATCCGCCGCCTCATGGCCAGAAGGCATACCCCGCCTAGACTCATGGACTATGCGGAACAGCGCCTGAAAAAATGCGGCGTCACGGAGGGAACCGACCGCCGTGACGCCGCGACTCTTTGCCTGCCAGCCCCAAACCGGCAGGCCCGTGTCTAGTGTGCACCCCATGATGCATCCTTCGCTGTGCGGAGGGCGCCACGGAGTGCCTCTGATTAACTACTCCACCAGCCCATCTGCAGACGGCACGGCGTTCAACCCACCAGGAGTCTAGTCCACCTATAGCTGTGGCCATAGCAGCTGTAACCTCGACTGGCTTCAGTCACTGGATGCCCGGCAAAACGCAGCGTGTCCCCCCTACGACACCAGGATGCGCCCGTAGGCTCGCCAACCGGGATATTTCCCCAGGAGCTCAAAGCCCACCTTCTCATAGAATGCACAAGCCCCGGGGTTGGCCTCACTGACACCCAGGTGCACTGCAGGGCACCCCCGACTCCTCAACAGATCGGAGAAGGCTGAGATGAGCTGACGCCCCACCCCTCGCCCCTGAGTGCACGGCAATAAATCGATATGCAGGTGACCAGGGTATGCCGCGAGGTCGGGATGAGGCTGATAGCCTGCGTGAATCAGGCGAATCATGGCTGCATCGCGACTGGAGTCCTGCTCCACAGGCATCGGGTGACGTCGGCGCAGGGAAGGAAACCAGGAGACCTCACACCACTCCCTGAAAGCCACCGAATCATCCGTCCCGAGGACATATCCGCAGGGTTGCCCATCGAGGCACGCCAGGAGGCAGAGCGCAGGATCCTTCACCACGTACGGGGCCGCATAGAAGGCCCCCGGCAGCTGGGGATCGGCAAAGAGCGCAGTCGCATCGTGACCGGCATCCATGGTTTGCACGCAGATTCGATACAAGGCGTCCAAGTCGCCTTGGGCGAAAGGCCTTACTTCAAGGCGCGGGGTCATGGCAGTTCACTAACAAGGCCATCAGGGTGGCAGCAAGACAATCCCCTGCCCTTTTCCTGCGAGGTTTCTGCAAGGCCGCCCCTGAGGCACGGCGCTGTTTCCGCGGGGGATGTCACGCGGTTTTCAGCGGGGCCAAAGCAACGGGGCACTTGGTGGATTATATCCCCAGACATATCCGACCTATACCCGTGGAGACTTGAGGAGGTGAGCAGACCGGACAGGTAATGCAGGCATCGTGGAGCGCCCCCCATCTCCACGCGACTCGCCCACCCCGCGCAGCAGCTTGCCCCTAGAATCACGTCTCCACCTCCACAGACAGCCCATGTGGTGCTGACAACCCTTTCATGGGGCCGCCTGCGCATCATCCCCCGCAAACCTATCGAACCCATGAAACACACGGAATTGATCAAAACTCGCTGCGCAGTGCTGCTGGCACTGGCTGCCACCAGCTGCCTGGCGCAATCGGCGCCTGCCACACCCCAGGCCCCGGAACCCGCCACAACCGCAGACGATGCGGCAATCGTCCTGGACCCCTTTACCGTCACCACAGAGCATGAGGGATACATGGCCACCGACACCTTGGGTGGCATGCGTACCAAGAGCAAACTGGCTGACACCGCTTCGGCGGTTTCGGTCATCACACCCAAGTTCATGCAGGATGTGGGCATCACCAGCGCCCAGGACCTCCTGCTCTATACCACGAATACCGAAGTGGCTGGACTGAACGGCAACTTTTCCGGTGTGGCCACCCGCGGTGCCGGCATCTCCGTTTCGGGTCCCTCAGAGGGCACGCGCCTGGTCAATCCCGCGGGTGTGAACCGCTCCCGTGGTCTCACCGCCATGGATAATACGCGCAACTACATGCCGACGGATATTCCGTGGGACGGCTTCAACATCAACCGTGTGGACATCTCCCGCGGTCCCAATTCCTTCCTCTTTGGCACCGGCAGCCCGTCGGGCATTTCCAACGTCTCGACCAAGGATGCGTCCTTCAAGAATGAGGGTTCCGTCGAGGCGCACTACGGCAGCTTTGGCACGACCCGCCAATCCCTCGACCTCAACACGGTCATCCTTCGCAACGAACTGTCCTTCAGGCTCGACCTGGTCAATGACAAGACCCAGTTCCAGCAGGAGCCTGCCTTCAACAATGGCAAGCGCCTCTATGGTGCGCTCCGTTACGATCCCTCATTCCTGAACACGTCCTGGGCCCACACCAAGATTCAGGCGAATATCGAGCGCGGTCAGGTCAGGTCCAACAACCCGCGCACACTGCCCCCGCTTGATTACATCACCGGCTACCTGAATGACACGACCGCAAGCAAGACAGGCTACAACCCCTGGACTTACCTCGAGAACAACAACGTCAATGCGGTCGGCACCAGCACCTGGAGCTCACATGGCTCAATCGGAAACCAGTACCAGTGGGGCAACACCCCGCAGTACACCTGGGACGGTGCCACCGGCGCCTTGATGAGGACCGGCCAGTCCACGTGGTACGCCCCCAGCGACGCCAATTATGGTGCAGGCGACGTCAACAACAACATCTACCACGTCCACACCACAGGGCACAGCGACCAGGCCAAGGCAGCGAACTATGCCTATCTCCAGGCGAACAATCAGGTGGATGGCGGTCCCTACAAGGGAGCCTACAAGGGCACCGTCACTTATCTGGACAGGACCCTCTCCGACTCGTCGATCTTCGACTTCTACAACAAGCTCATCGACGGTGAGAACAAACGTGAGTGGCAGGACTGGAATGCCTACAACCTGAGCATCGTCCAGACCTTCTTCCAGGACCGACTGGCGATCCAGGGTGTCGTGGATCACCAGGAGTACACCTATGGACAACAGGGCGTGCTCAATTCCCGCACCCCGGTCATTATCATGGATCTGGACAGCCACCTGCTGACCTATCCGACCTGGACACCTCTGGCGCAGGCCAATCCCAATCTCGGCAGGCCCCTTGTCTTCGGTGATTACGGCAGTGGCACGAAGAGAACCTCCACGAGGGACAATTACCAGGTGACTGCCGCGTACACCCTCAACTTCAGCGATCTGTTCGGCAAGGGCGAGCTGGCGAATTTCCTTGGTAAGCATGAGTTCACCGGGCTCGGCAGCCGGTTCACCACGACGGAAGAGAACACGGACTACAAGTTCGCTGGCATCGATCCGGTTTACGCTAAGACCTATGCCAATGTCACCAAGGAGTCCGACAATGGCATCAACTGGCTCGCCTACCTGGGCGGCTCCCTGCTGGGCGGCAATGGCTCCGGTGCCAACCTGAGCAACATTTCCACCAACATCAACCCGGCGTCCTCCTTTGCCACGCCCACGATGGCGGTTTACAAAAAGGAATGGACTGCTGCCAGCACGGTGAATCCCACGGCCCCATGGAGTGTGACGCTGCCCAATGGCACGGTGAAGAATCTCACGCAGGCGGACAATCCCGCGAACTATCGTGGCTGGAGCACCACCCCTGCCAATGTGCTCACGCCGCAGACCAACATCGACGAGCTCTACACGGGAAGCTCGATGAGGGAACAGCGGATCACGTCCGCAGCCTTCATGTACCAAGGACACTTCTGGGATGACACCATCATTCCCTCCATGGGCATTCGTCAGGACCAGACCCTGCAGCGCGGCAACGTGGCCACACAGGATGGGACCAGCGGGCTCATCAACCTGATTGAGGACATCACCGACACCGGCGTGAAAGCCACGACTCGCTCCACGAGCTATGGCATCGCGCTCCATCTCCCCAAGGCGATCAAGAAGAACCTGCCTGAAGGCACGGACTTCTCGCTGTACTACTTCCACGGGGCAAACGAAACCCCCAAGGTGCGCTATGCAGTGGACGGTTCCCAGCTCCCCAACGAGAAGGGCAAAACGGATGACTATTCCGCACAGCTCGACCTCTATGGTCGCTTCAGCATGCGTGTGACTGCCTTCAAGACGCAGTCAACGAATGCCCAGGCCTCCTACGGGCAGCCCCTCGGCACCAACGGCTGGTTGATCGACTCACTCCCGGCTTGGACGCTCACGATGGCCGCCTGCGGCCTCGCCGTGCAGGAGCTGGGCGCCGAAAACACGGGGGATCTCGGCCAGCCTTGGAACAACTGGATCTGGCAGTGGGCAGTGGATCATCCGGAGGTCTCCAAGCAGATCAGTGCGAGCATGAAGACCGACTTCGTTGAGATGTTCCCCCAGACCTATTGGGACCAGTATGGCAGCAACGTCGACATCTCCGCCGTCAAACGCGGGGACTGGTTGCACGTGCTAAAGAACAACAACGTTCCCTGGCCCTGGAATGCGACGGCAAGCCATCAGATTCACGGGCAGTGGGCGATCATCGACCAGAACCTTGAATCCAAGGGTTATGAGATCGAGATGACTGCCAGGCCGCTGAAGAACTGGGACGTCACGTTCAACGCCTCCAAGGTGAGCGCTGTCCAGACTTCCTTGGGTGATGCCGCCACACGCTACCTCAATGGCATGGCCAAGATCTGGCTCGACAGTCCGATCGGCAAGACCGCGATCTGGGGTGGCTACACCGACTACGGAGCAGCCAAGCAGATGTTCATGCAGAACCTGTGGGCGCCCTACCTCACGCAGGTGGCACTCACGGGAGGCGACCAGCCTGAGCTGCGCAAATGGCACTTCAACCTCATCACCAACTACCGCTTTGATCACGGCGTCGCCAAAGGCCTGAATGTGGGCGCCTCATATCGCTGGGCAGGCAAGCCCATCATGGGTTATGGCATCCATGAGGCGACGGTTTACGGGGAAAAGGCCTGGATCGCCGACGTGAACCAGCCGCTCTATGGCCCGACCGACAGCCATGTGGATCTGTGGCTGGGCTACGAACACAAACTGAACAAGAGGGTGAACTGGCGCGTGCAGCTCAACCTCCGCAATGTCGGAGAAAAGACGGGCCTCACCCCGGTGGCTATCGGGCCGGACGGCAGCGTGGCCCAGCAGAGGATCTCTGCAGGCCAGACCTTCGATCTGAGCTGCAAGTTCATGTTCTGACGATCTCCCCCGGGATCAGTTCCACCATCGGAAGGCGCCGGCCGCTCAGGCTGGCGCCTTCTTTGTTTGGGGCAGGACAAACAAGGGGCGTCCTTAATCCAGGTGCACCAGCCCCTGCTTCACCGCGAGCAAGACGGCCTGGGTGCGATCAAGGACGCCCAACTTCGAGAGGATGCTGGAGACGTGCAGTTTCACCGTTCCCCCGACGATGTTCAGCTGTGAGGCAATTTCCTTGTTGCTCATTCCCTTCGCCATCAGGACGAGAATATCCATCTCCCTTTTTGACAGAGCCGAGGCCTGCCGCCCGGCCAGGCTACGTGCGATTTCAGGCAGACACACCACCTCGCCGGCATGGACGCGTCGGATGGTGTCAAGCAGCCGGGACAGGGGCATGCTCTTGAGCACATAGGCGGCGGCACCCGCCTGCATGGCCGCACTGATCTCATGGCCACTGCTGTAGCTGCTCAGCATGACGGCGCGAACCTCCGCAAATTCCCTGCGCAGGGAGTCGATGATCTCGATGCCCGTCTTGGAAGGCAGGCGCATGTCGAGGATCGAGATGTCCGGCCTGTGCGTGCGGAAGGCGGTGATGGCTTCCGCCGCATCCTCCGCCTCCGCGACGATCTCCATGTCGGGCTGATTGTTCAGGGAGGAGATCAGGCCAATGCGCATGAGGATGTGATCGTCAACGACCAGAATGCGGATCTTGGGAAGGGGGACTTCGTTGGGCATGGGAGACAAACGGTCAGTTGTTGGGAAGGGGTACCTTGACGCTCACGGTGGTGCCTTTGCCTGGTTCGCTACTCACCTCAAGAATGCCGTGGATCTTGGCGACCCGGCTGCGAAGGCTGCGCAGGCCGAAATGACCGAGTCCGCCCGTGCGCACCTGTTCAGGCACAAAGCCACAGCCGTCGTCCGAGACGGACAGCTCCACATCGGAGCTTCCATAGCGCAGGAAAACCTCGGCATGGGAGGCCTTGGCGTGCTTGACGATGTTGTTGAGCGCCTCCTGCACCACCCGCAGAAGGTGATGCTCCACATCGGAGGAGAGCCGCTGCGGGGGACCCTCGACACGAACGGATGCAGCGAGGGATTCGGGCGCGATCTGGCGGGAGATTTTCTCCACGGCGGTGAGCAGGTCGGAGTCCTCCAGCAAGGGGGACTGCAGCTCCCAGACCGCGTACTGCACCTCCGTGCGGCTGAAGGAAG
>JAHFTI010000230.1 GCA_023265535.1 Opitutaceae bacterium | reverse complement strand
TGCACAGCGCCCCCTTCGCGCTGAGGGTGCTGCTCAACGATGTCGTATCCATGTTTCTGTTACGCGCCCACGCCAAGGGGCTCCCGCTGCACGTGGAGTTCGACGCGGCGCTGCCCTCCTGGGTGGATGGGGACGCGGGCAAGCTGCGCCAGATCCTGATCAACCTGGTGGGCAACGCGGTCAAGTTCACCGAGCGCGGCGAGCTCAGCCTGCGCGCGCGGGCGTGCGCGCTTCCGGGCGGGCGCTGGGAGCTGTGCCTGGAGATCGCGGACACCGGCCCCGGGATAACGGAGTCCGAGATCCCGCGCCTTTTCCAGCAGTTCGAGCAGAGTCAGGCGGGCCGCCAGGTGGGCGGGGGCACGGGGCTGGGGCTTGCGATCAGCCGCGGTTTTGCGCGCCTGATGGGCGGCGACGTGACCGTGCGCAGCAGCCCGGGGAAGGGCTGTGTCTTCACCGTGCTCCTTGTGGTGGGCGAATGCGCAGACCTGGGAGATGAGGCAACGGCTTCGGGGAGCCAGCAGCCGCGGCTGGTGCTGCCTCCCGACGACGCCCCGCCGCGCGTCCTGGTGGTCGACGACATCGCGGAGAACCGCAGCCTGCTGAGCCACCTGATGGCGGAGGCGGGCTTCGACTGCAGGGAGGCCAGCTCGGGGCAGGAGGCGATCGATGTGTTCCGCGTGTGGCCGGCGAGCCTCATCCTGATGGACCTGCGCATGCCAGGCATGGATGGGGACAAGGCGATCGTGCAGATCCGCGACCTCGAGGGCGGAAAGGCCGCCAAGATCATCGTTCTCACCGCCAGTGCCTTTGAGGAAAACCGGCAACACGTGCTGTTCATGGGTGCCGATGATTTCATGGGGAAACCGTTCCGCACCGCCGACCTGCTCCTGAAGATCGCTCAGCTGCTCCATCTGAAGCTCGCCGATGGGCGGGACGCACCGGTCGCAGTCCCCGCAAGCGACGCAGGGCTCACCGAGCCCCCCCTTTCTGTGGAGTTGCTGGAGGAATGGCGCCAGGCCCTGCGCGAGGCGGACCTGGAGCACATCGAGGTCCTGCAGCAGCGTCTCGCCGTCTCGCATCCCCAGCTCGCGGCCCGGGTGGCTCCCTCCATCAAGGCCTTCGACCACTCCCGAGTCCTCGTTCTTCTCACCAGTCCCGAAGCCAGTCCCCCCTCCCCATGAAAGGTTCAGGCATCCTCGCAGTCGACGACACCCCCGCCAATCTCCAGCTCCTGGTGGGCATGCTGAGGAACTGCGGCTACAAGGTGCGGCCCGTCTCCAATGGAGCCGCCGCACTCGAGGCGGCGCGCGCCAATCCCCCCGAGCTCATCCTGCTGGACATCACCATGCCCGGGATGGATGGCTACGAGGTGTGCCAGCGGCTGAAGGCCGACCCGCTGCTGTGCGACATTCCCGTGCTCTTCATCAGCGCCCTCAGTGACACGCTCGACAAGGTGCGGGCCTTCGGGGTGGGAGGACTCGACTACATCACCAAGCCTTTCCAGTGCGAGGAGGTGCAGGCCCGCGTGAAGACACACCTGGAGCTGCATCGCCAGAAGAGCGAGCTCGCCGCCAGCCTGCGTCGCCAGGCCGACCTGGAGAAGATGAGGGACAGCCTCACGCACATGATCGTGCACGACATGAAGTCGCCGCTCACGACACTGCGCATGACCCTGGACCTGGCGCACATGAGCGTGAGTGCGGACGACGAGGATGCGCAGCTGATCTTCTCCAACGCCTTTGCAAGTGTCACGGATCTGGTCGAGATGGCGGATCAGATGCTGGAGATCAGCCGCATGGAGGAGGGCTGCATGATCCTGCGCAGGAGCAGCCAGCAGCTGGGCGCCCTGGCGGCGGAGGTGGTGGCCAAGATGGAGGCGCAGCAGCGGGGGCGGGTGCTCCGGCTGGAGGCGCTTCCTGCGCGCGAAGTGAGTTGCGATGCAGGCATCATCCGGCGGGTGATCGGCAACCTGGTGGGCAATGCCCTGAAGTATTCACCGCCCCGGGGTGAGGTGCGCGTGCGCGTGGAGGAGGTCGAGGGCGGGGTGCGCGTGAGCGTGGCCGACGACGGACCGGGCATCGCCCAGGAATTCCATGGTCGCATCTTTGAGAAGTTTGCCCAGATCGAGAATCCCAGCCTGCAGCCGGGCACGGGCCTTGGGCTCACCTTCTGCAGGATGGCGGTGGAGGCGCATGGGGGAAGCATCGGACTGGACAGTGCTCCCGGAAAGGGAAGCTGCTTCCATTTTGTGCTTCCCCTGCCCGGGGAGTGAGTGAGCGGCGGGACGGCGGCCGGAGCTGCGTGCTGTCGCTGCGGTGCTTCTGCGGAGAAGCCTGCTCAGCCGCGGGCGATTTCCTCGGGCGTGGCGAGCTCGTAGCTGATCTTGCCCTCGGAGATCTCGCGCAGGGCGGTGTCCTCGGGGGAGAGTTTCTCGAGGGATTCCACGAGCGGGCGGTTGCCGCGGCGCAGCTGCTTCACGCGGCGGGAGACAACGTTGATCAGGATGTTGGCATCCGGAATGACAAGCAGGGCTTTTTGAAGGTAGTCGTCTCTCATGGCGTGGGTGTGGTGAGTGTGGTGGATTGGAGCCGACCGAGGACCGCGAAGGCGGGACGCTGCCGGGCTGACGCGCACATTCTAGGCCGCGTTCGGCGCGGGGGCGATGTCCAATGTCGGGGCGGGGTCCGGAAGTGGCCAAGCTGCTAGCGAGCCATCCTCTTGGAGGGATTATAGTTGGGATTCGCGGGTGCGCTCAGGCGCCCAGCTCCCGGCAACATTTCCTGAAATGGTGGCCGTAGATGGCCAGGGTGATGGCGAGCTGGAGCATCGCGGGGCGGTGGAAGAGGGTCCAGAGCATGAGGCGCCAGTATTGGAAGCGCTCATTGCCGACGATGCCGAGGCGGATGCTGGAGGTGACCAGGGCGAAGGCATGGCGCCAGCTCAGGCTCTCGCTCACGCGCGGGCGGCGGTGGTATTCGTGGAGGAAGGTGCGGATGCGCTGGTAGTAGGGGCGGGGGGCGTAGATCCCGCGCAGGATGCGCTTGTAGCCCTCCTGCAGCTCGGCGATCGGCATGCGCGGGATGAAGTTGGTGGTGCCGTCGACGTTGTCGCCGCTGGTGCGGCCGGTAAGGCGGCCCTCGCGCGCCAGGCGGGCGTGGAGCTTGGTGTCGGGCAGGGCGTTGAGCAGGCCGACCATGGCGGTCACGATGCCGCTGGTCTGGATGAAGTCGATCTGGCGCTGGAAGATGCTGGAGACGTCGCTGTCGAAGCCGACGATGAAGCCGCCCTGCACCTGCAGGCCGCTGCGCTGGATCTGCTTCACGCATTCGACGAGGTCGCGGCGTTCGTTCTGGCGTTTGTGACATTCGGCGAGGCCGGCGGCGTCGGGGGTCTCGATGCCGATGAAGACGGTGTCGAAGCCCGCCTCGACCATGGCCTGCATGAGGGCGGGGTCGTCCGCGAGGTTGATGGAGGCCTCGGTGAAGAAGGGGAAATGGCGGTGCTTGGCGTGCTGCCAGAGGGCGAGGGCCGGGAGCAGCTCGGTCTTGAGGGTGTGCTTGTTGCCGATGAGGTTGTCGTCGACGAAGAAGACGGGGCCGCGCCAGCCGGCGGCATGGAGGGCGTCGAGCTCGGCGATGACCTGGGAGGCCTGCTTGGTGCGGGGGCGGTGACCGAATTTGGCGGTGACGTCGCAGAACTCGCAGTCGAAGGGGCAGCCGCGCGAGTATTGCAGGGCCATGGAGCCGTAGCGGCCGAGCTTGGCGAGTTCCCAGCGCGGGACCGGGCTTTCGTGCACGTTGGCGAAGCCGGTGGAGGCATAAACCCGTTGGGCGCGGCCCTGGGCGAAGTCTGCGAGGAAGCCGGGGAGCGTGAGTTCGGCCTCGTTGAGCACGAAATGGTCGACGTCGGGGAAGTCGGCGTGGGCGCTGGTGAAGAGCGGGCCGCCTGCGATGATGGTCTTGCCGGCGGCGCGGCAGCGGGCGATGAGCTCCACGACCGAGGGGCGCTGGGCGATCATGGCGCTGATGCAGACCGTGTCGGCCCAGCGCAGGGCCTTGTCGGTAAGCGCCTGGACGTTCAGGTCGACGAGCCGCAGCTTCCAGTCGGAGGGAAGCATGGAGGCGAGGGTGAGCAGGCCCAGGGGCGGCAGGGAGGAGCGCTTGTGGATGAATTTCAGGGCGTGCTTGAAGCTCCAGAAGGTGTCGGGAAAACGTGGATACAGAAGGAGCGTGTTCATGGGCGGGGGCGTGGGAGGGGGCGCGGTCGGAGCCCCTTCATGATGACTCGGAAAGGGCCGGGGCTTCGATGGCCAAGGCGCTGCATATCTTGTTATTCGCAGCTGCGCGGGCTAATCGCTCCCCTGCTCTGGTGCGCGCGGGGGGCGGCTGATGCGCAATTCCTGTCCACCGGCAGGCCCCGGCGTCATCCGGAGATCCCTGGATGCCAGGCAAAAGGACGCTCTCCGGACACGATTCCGCAGGCAGCAGTCGGAGGCGGAGTAGCGGCCGTGGCCGGCTGCTCAGACCGCGCGGGCCTCGTCGCCCAAGTCCTGCATGAGGCTGAGGGACTCGTGGATGGACTTGAACTGGGGCGGGGTCCTGTCGGTGAGCTGGGTGAGCTGGCCGACGATGTTGCCGAGCTCTTCGAGCTGGACCTTGGCGCTTTCGATCTGGTCGCGAAGGCTGGCGAACATGGTCTGAAAATTGCCGGCCTCGCGCAGGCGGGCGGCCTCGGTCAGGCCGGAAATCTGGGCCACGTGGAGATAGATGATGTCCTTGCGCAGCTGCTCGTTGTTGGCGATGACCTGCGGGATGCGGCCCTGGAGCTCGGAAATGGAGCGCATGGCGCTGTCGACCGTGGTGGCGAAGGCGTTGCGCAGGTCGCGGGCCATGGTCAGCAGGCGGCCGCTCTCGCCCGCGTCCGAGCGTCCGGCGACCTCGGCGATGAAGCTCAGGAGCATCTCCATCTGGATGCGCGCGACAGAGATGTTGGAGGCGATGCTGGTGACCGCGGAGGTGGTGTCGCGGATGGTGGTGGTCAGGGCGGAGACATTGCCCTTGAGGGTGTTGGCGTGGCCGTTGAGGAACTGGGCCACGGTGCCTATGATGACGCCCTCGGCGCCGAGTGGGTGTGCGGCGACGTGTGCGTTGAGGGCGTTGAGGCGGAAGTCCTCTGCGATCTGCTCCACGGCATCCTTGCGCTGGCGGATGCTTTCGCCGATGGCCGCGAAGGGGGCCAGGCTGTCCACCAGCACATTGAGGCGCTCGTAGGTGACGGAGGCCTGCTGGAAGAAGGCCTGGAGGCCGGCCTCGGTGGAACCCTGGGGCAGCTGGGTGGGAAAAAGGCGGAGCTGCCGGCGGGAGATTTCGGCGTCGCGACTGCGCACCTCCTCGTTCAGGCAGTGGTGGCTGAAGGCGTCGTAGGAGGGGAAGCCCAGCTTGCGGATCTCTGCGGCGAGCACGGTGGCCGAGGCGGTGGCGGCGGCACCTTCGCTGGCGCCGGCGGCGAGCTGCGCCGACTCAAGGGCCAGGAGTTTCCCATAAAGTTGCTCCACGGCGGCCTGGAGTTTCGTGGTGGGCTTGATGCGGACCGAGAGGTAACCGGAGGGGATGGGCACGATCACCGCGAGGACCCAGTAATGGTTTCCGTTGCGCGCCTGGTTCTTGACGTAGCCGATGAAGTGATGGCCGGCGCGCGCGGTCTCCCAGAGCAACTTGAACACGCAACGTGGCACCTCGTGGTGGCGGATGATGTTGTGGGGCTGGCCTATCAGCTCCTGCAGTTCGTAGCCACTGGTGCGCGAGAAAACCTGGTTGCCGGCGGTGATGACTCCGCTCGGGTCGGTGGTGGAAAAGAAGGTTTCGTTGATCTCAAAGCCCTGGGCTGAACCGGTGGGCGGGGTGGTTTGGAGCTTCATGCGCGCCCGGGTAGGCTGCGGGGGGACTCGGGGGGGCGCAATGCATTGTGATGACAGGCGTGCAATGGGCGAAATCTCAGCCGCTTGCAGTGTGATTCAGGCACCCCTCCAAGCGACCTGACAGATTTGTGCAGAGACTGTCTTGGGGGTTGAAGCGGCTGCACCTGTCTGACATCCCTGAGCAGGCCTGCCTGACCCCGCCATGCCCTCACGCCCCCAGTCGTGTATTTCCGGACGCCTGCTGGTCCGCCTTCCTGCCCTGCTGTGGGCAGCTGCGACAGCTCTGACTGCTGCCCTGCCGGAGGCCCCGCCCGAGCAGCTCCACGGCATGGTGCCCGCACGCAGCTATTCCTACCAGGAGATGGGCACGGCGACTTCGCCCCTGCACCTGGGCGGCGATGCCCTGGGTCGCGTCTGTGCCACGCGCGTCGGCGCCCATCTGGTCTTTGATGAGCGCACCTGGAGGGACATCATGGCCCCGGACGACCTCAACCGTAACATCATCCGCAGCGCGCTGGGGCCGGATGGGCGGGTGTACTGTGGCTTTGCCGGTGGCTGGGGGGTGCTCGATTACACGACAAGCATCCTGGCCCGGGTGAAATCCTTTCGGCGTGAGCCCTGCCCCAGCTGGGCATTGGGCGACACCTTCGACAAGATCGTGTTCTGCAGGCAGGGCGTGCTCTTTGGCGGGCTGCACGGGGCGGTGTTCCAATGGTATGATTCCGGGGAGCAGCGCTTCATCAGGTCCGAGGAGCTGACCACGCTCTGTGTGACCGGGGACACCGTGCATCTGTTCTCGCGGTTTGAGGGCCTGTACTCGCTGGACAGCCTGTCGCGCGTGCAGACACACACACCCAACAAGGAGCTGGGCTGTGGCACGCTGCTGGCCTGCGCCTGGGATCCCTCCACGGCGCTGCTTTTCAGGGAAGATGGCCGGCTGGTCTTCTTTGACGGGCGCAAGGCCCGTGTCTGGGAGACGGAGGTGGACGGCGTGATCGGCAGG
>JAHFTI010000229.1 GCA_023265535.1 Opitutaceae bacterium | reverse complement strand
TGATTGCCTGCCCGCTTCCTCTGGTGTGAGCATTGCCGTGATGCCCCGCCTGCTCGCTCCGCTGCTTGTCCTTTGCCTGTTGCTGCTGGCCTCCGGCTGCACCCGCATTCCGGTGCTGATGGAGGGGCCCGGTCTCACCCCTCGCCTCGGCCCTGTGCGGGAGGATGTGGCCACCGCGCGCATGCTCACGGCGCGCTCCCTTGCCTGGCGCTCCGCGGCGCAGGACTTCAGGCGGGAGGCCGCCAAACGGCTGGATGAGGGTGTGCTCACCAGCGCGGACCTGGTGCGTCTCGAACGCGGCGGGGAGGACTATGTTTTCCTGCGTCGGCGCTGGCAGGCACTCCAGATCATCCAGGGGGGCGAGGCATGGCGACGTACGGCGCCCAAGCTCTCCACCGACCCCGTGGCGCGTCTCCAGACAAAGCTGGTGCTGGCCGCCGCCCTCATGCAATTCGACGACTTCCGGCTCGGGGTGCTGCCCTATTTTGCGGAGGCCAAGGCCCGACGTCTGTTGCGGCAGGATTTTCCTGCGCTGGACGGCGAGTTGGACGCCGCCATGCGAGGTTTCATGAACCCCGTTCACCGCCAGCGCCTGGCGAATGCGGTGGTCTGGTACAAGGCCGAGGGGGGACGGCAGCCCGCCGCGGATGGAGAGGAGGCTTTCCTGGATGAGGTGATCGAGCAGAGTCCCGGCTACCAGTACTTCAGCCAGCAGCTCGTGAGCGGCACACTGGAGGATTGGGCCAGGGGCGGACACGCCGCTGTCACGATGGTCTTCGACCAGACCCGCTACATCGGGGACACCCTCCTGCATGTCGGCAGCATGGTGGTCGGCAACAGCATGGGGATCGTGCAGACGCGCAGCGGATATCTTGCGTCCTTGGGCGAGGCGGAGCTGGCACAGCTGGCGGCGCGCCTGCATCCCGGCGACCTGCTCTTGGACAAGACTCCCTTCCGGCTGACCGACATGTCCATACCGGGGCATTATGGCCATGTGGCGGTCTGGGTGGGGGACGAGGCAGCCCTTCGGGGCGTCGGCCTGTGGGAGCACCCGCTCGTCAAGCCGCATCAGGAGGCGATACGCGCCGGTGCGCGCATCATCGAAGCCCTGCGGCCGGGCGTGCAGATCAACTCCCTGCGTCACTTCATGGATGTCGACGACCTGCTCGTGCTGCGCCCGCCGGCGATGTCGGAGCCCGCCCTGCGCGAGTGCCTGCTGCGGGCCTTTGCCCAGTTGGGCAAGGCGTATGATTTCAATTTCGATGTGGAAACCGACCGGCGCATCGTCTGCTCCGAGCTGGCCTTCGTCGTGTTTCCCGAGGTCCGTTGGGAGACGAGTCGCGTGCTGGGGCGCAGCTCCATCACCCCGGATCAGGTGGCGCAGACTGCCCTTGTGTCGGGCGGTTTCGAGGTGGTCCTGATCTTCCATGATGGCAGGGAGCTGAAGGGCCAGTTGCCCGCCACTGCGGCCGCGCTCCTGCGCCAGGATTACACCGGTGTGCGCAAGCTCCACCCGGACTTTTCCGGCCTTTCGGAGCAGCACTAGCAACGACGTTAGGCTGCAGCGGCACCCCAACGAGGGACCTGCTGCCTGTCTGCGCGGGCCGTGTGACTTGGGCAGGAAAAAGGCCCGGTCCCACCCGGGGGTGGAAACGCGGGCCTTTCGAGGAAACCTTGGGACGCCGGTCCCGTGTTCAGGACTTGGACTGGCTGTCGTCCGCCTTGGGGGCTGCGGGGGCGGGGGTGCCCAGGAACGAGGGGAGGTTCAGTCCGACGCTTTTGGCGAGTTCGTTGATGGGGAGCACGCCCTTGTAGAGGTCCTGCACAAACTGGCCGGGACCGGCCTGGCCGCCCTGGCTGCTGCCACCCATGACGACGACCTTCTCGAAGGTGAGCCCCTTGATGGCTCCCGCCTGGACCTCGGCGATGCGCACGATGTTCTCGGCGATGAGCAGCTGGGTGGCGCCGGCAGTGTCGTCTGCCACGCGCAGCAGCTTTTCGAAACCCTGGGCCTTGGCGTCGAGCAAGGCGCGGGTGCCCTCGGCCTCGGCGACCAGCTTGGCCTGGATGCCTGAGGCCTCGGCCATCATGCGGGCCTTCGTTCCGTCCGCTTCGCCCTCGGCGACGCGGCGGATGCCGTCCGCCTCCGCCTGTTTCTGGACGAGGTAGGCGGCCGACTGGCCTTCCTGGAGAATGCGGGTCTGGGAGGCCTTGGCTTCGGCATCGATGCGAATGCGCTCCTTGTCGATCTCGGCCTTCACGAGGAAGTCCGCCTGCTGCTGCGCCTTCTCACGGCTGGCGCGCGCCAGTTCGGCCTCCTGCTGGGCCTTGTAGCTCTCCTGCAGCGCACGGGCCTCGGCGACCTTCTGGGCCGCCTCGGTGCGGCGCTTGGCCTCGGCCTGCTCTGCGGCGAGTTCGGCGTCCGAGCGGGCGATCATGGCGGAGGCGGTGTTCTGTCCCTTTCGGGCCTCGGCCTGTGCGGTGGCGACACGGATGGCCTGTTCGCGCTCCGCCTCGGCGCGGCCGATGGCGCCGCGCTGGTTTTCCTGGGCAACCTTGATCTGCGCGTCGTTGATCGCGCGTGCGGCGGATTCCTTGCCCAGCGCGTCGATGTAGCCGGACAGGTCGCGGATGTCGCGGATGTTGCCGTTGATCATGCGCAGGCCGACCTTGTGCAGCTCGACCTCGACGCCCTTGGTGATGAGACCGATGAGCTTTTCGCGGTCCGAGTTGATCTCCTCGATCGTCATCGAGGCGAAGACGACGCGCATCTGGCCCATGATGATCTCGGAGGCCAGTTGCTGGACCTCGTCGAGCGTGCGACCCAGGAGCCGCGTGGCGGCATTCTGCATCACCTCGGGCTCGGTCGAGATGCCGATGGTGAAGGAGGCGGGTGCGTCGATGCGGATGTTCTGGCTGGAGAGGGCGCCCTTCAGCTCGATCTCGATGTTGATCGGGGTGAGGTCCAGGTAGGAGTAGCTCTGGAGGAAGGGGACCACGAAGGTCGAGCCGCCGTGGTAGCAGCGTGACGACTGGCCTGTTCCGACCTTGCCGAAGACGACCAGGATCTTGTCGGGCGGGCACATGCGGTAGCGCGCGATGAGCGTGAGCCCCATGATGACTACGAACAGGACGAGGAAGGCTGTGCCTATGAGTGTGGTGAGTTGCATGACTGGTGTGGAGGAAGGGGTTTCAGGCGAGGGGGGCGACGAGCAGGGTGCGCGAGTCGAGCACCTCGATGACGCGCACCTTGTCGCCGCTGGCGATGCTGCGGTCGGCGGTGTTGAGGGCGGGGAAGGTTTCCTGGCGGCCCTGGAAGTTGACGATGACCTGGCCGCCCGAGGCGCGCGACGGCGGCAGGGTGAGGTAAACCGTGGCGACGCAGCCCACGGTCTTGGCGATTTGCATCGTGCCGTCGCTGCGCATGGAGAGCATGAAGCGGAACATCGCGACGATGATTGCCATGATGAGGCCGCCCCCGAGCAGGCCGACCGCTGTGGCCGCGGCCACTCCGAGGCCGTTGTCGAGCGCGGCGCCGCCGCCCCAACCGAAGCCGAGGAAAAATCCGGTGAGGGGCTTCAGCGAGAAGACGCCGCCGCCGCCGTTGTCGGTACCGCTGTCCAGTGCGTCGGCACCATCATGGTGTTCCATGCCGATGGTGGCGAGGATCACCAACAGGATTGAGATGAGGCCGGCGATGAGGCCGATGCCGTAGAACAGTTGCTTGGCGACGGTGAGTTCGTTCCACCACGCGGAGATAAAGGCTAGGAGCATAGGGGGGAAGGGCTTGTGGCAGGTGTATTTATCCATGAAGCCGCCGCCTGCGCCACTATAATCCGTTCCACTTATCCCATGTGGGCCTGATGTGGCGTGTTTCCCTGGCAGGGCTGCCGCCCGTGTTCATTTCCGCCGTGCAAAGCCTGCAGCGTGCGGCTTGGATGCGGGCATGTTGTCGATCGATCTGTCGGGAAGGCTTGCGCTGGTGACGGGTGGCAGCGGAGAGCTCGGCCGGGTGATGGCCCGCACCCTCGCCGGGTGCGGCGCGCGCGTGGCCGTCACGTATTTGAAAAACCATGACAAGGCGGCGCGGCTCGCCGCCGAGATCTGCCAGTCAGGCGGCTCGGCGCACGCCTTCTACGCCGACGTGACCGACAAGGGCTCCCTGCTCACCCTGCGCGGGGAGTTGCAGGCGTGGTGCGGCGACCCCGACATCGTCGTCAACAACGCCGTTGTGCAGTACGCCTGGAAGCCGGTGCTGGAGCAGGAGGCCTCCGCCTACGAAAGCCAGTTTCGCTCCTGCGTGATGCACGCCGTCAACGTGGCCCAGGTGTTTGTGCCGGCGATGATCGCCCGCAGGCATGGCCGCATCATCGCGATCAACACCGAGTGCGCCATGCAGAACGCGCCCACGCAGTCCGCCTACACGGCGGGCAAGCGGGGCATGGACGGGGTCCTGCGTGTGCTCGCACGCGAGATCGGTATCCATCAGGTCACGGTGAACCAGGTGGCCCCTGGCTGGACTGTGAGTGAGCGCGACCGCCTGGCTGGCTCCGAGCACAACGAGGCCTACGAGCGGGGTGTGCCCCTGGGGCGCCGCGGCACCGACCAGGAGATAGCACATGTCGTGGCCTTCCTGGCCTCCGACCTCGCCAGTTTCATCACGGGGGCTTATGTGCCGGTCTGTGGCGGCAATGTCATGCCGGCGATTTGAGCCTTGTATGATGGGGGATGGGTGGGCCGTCTGCGCGCTACGGGTAGGCCCAAATTGCCCTAGTCCTGCTGTCGGGGGGCGTGTAACTGCCCATTAGGAGTTGTTCTGCGCCGCCTTCAGTGTGCCCCACTGGAACCGAAGAGAATGAGGTTGGCCCCTTGAAGCGCCCTTCGCGCCAGGGGCATGGCATATTCCACCCCATCCCGAAATGTCCTCCTTCGTAGCGTCTGAGCAGGCCCCGACTGATAGCAATTCGCTTTTAAAGAACAAATTAAAGCCTAAGGTGGCGCCCCGATCCGCCTGTTTTTGCCTGAGCCTGGGCCTTGCCCTCGCTGTAGGCCTTTCTGGTGGCTGCACCCATGTCCGCCCCGTGGCCTTCACAGGCCAGGAGATGTTGGACTCTGGAAATGCCCTGCGCGCCAAGGCGCAGCAGGATGTCGTTCCCGTCGGCACCACGCTGAGCCTTGAGGAGGCGCTTGCGCGTGGAATGAAGTACAATCTCTCCCAACGGGCCCAGATGATGGAACAGGCCGTGGCCCTCAATGTGTGGAAGGCGGGCAATTTCGATCTTTTGCCGCGGGCCATGGCCTCCGCGGGTTACCGGCATCGTGACAGCTACCTCATCTCCCGCAGCAGGGACTCGGTCACGGGCCTGCCTTCCCTGGCACACCCTTTCATTTCAAGCGACCGCGAGTACACGCTCTATGACCTTGGAGCGAGCTGGAGCGTGGTGGATTTCACGCTGGGCTACTATGTCGCCAAGCAGAATGCCGACCGCATCCTCATTGCGGCCGAGCACCGCCGCAAGGCCATGCATGTGCTCTCGCGCGACATCACCATCGCCTTCTGGCGGCTGGTGTGCGCACAGAAGCTTTCCGGGGAGGTGCGCAGTGTCATCAGCCAGGCTGAGGCCGCGCTCGCCGACGCCGCCCAGGCCCGCACCGAGGGACTGCGCTCCCCCGGGGACAACCTGCGTTTCCAGCGCCAGCTGCTGGAGAATATCCGTTTGCTGGCGAGCATCGACAAGGAACTCTCCACTGCTCGCATCACGCTCTCCAACCTGATCAATGTGCCGTTGCAGGCGGAGTTCACCGTGGTCGAGCCTGAGGGCACCGAGAATGTGCGCATCCTGGATGTGCCGGTGGTCCGCCTGGAGGATCTTGCCCTGGCACAGAATGCCGACTTGCGCGAACAGGCCTACAACCAACGCATCGCCTCCGTCGAGGTGCGCAAGTCGCTGGCCCGCCTGCTCCCCAATCTTTCGCTGAACTACGACCTCCGTTACAACACCGACAGCTTCCTCATCAACAAGGACTGGACTGAGGCGGGGGTCATGGTTTCGCAGAATCTCACCAGCCTGCTCGCCGCCCCGAGCCAAAGGCGCCTTGCAAAGGGTGGGGTGGAGCTTGCCACGCAGCGCAGGCTGGCCGTGCAGATGGCCTTGCTCACACAGGTCCACATCGCCCGCGTCGAGCTGGTCTCGTCCTATCGTCAGCTCAAGCTCGCTGATCGCATCTGGGCACTCGACCAGGAATTGCGCCGCACCATGGGCGCAAGGGAGGAGGCCCAGTCCGACAGCAAGCTCAACAAGATCGCCGCGGACACCTCCGCCATCGTGAGCCTGCTTCGCCGCTACCAGGCCCTCGCCGAATTCAACGCCGCCAATGGCAACCTGCAGGCGAGCCTGGGCATGCAGGCCGATGTCGGCAGCGTCGACTCCCTTTCCCTGTCCGAATTGACCCAGTCGGTTTCCGGCAACCTGTCCGCCTGGCGCGAGGGGCGCCTCCCTGAGCCCGCCCAAGGTGCCCCCATCCAGGAGAAATAGCCCATGATGCCCAGGATTGTCCCTGCCGCCCTCTGGGCCTGTGCCTTCCTGTTCCTGGCGCCGCGTCCTGAGGCCGCCGCCGGAACTGCCGAACCTGCGATCCGCGCGCAGCTCACGGCGCGCCGCTCGGCCGTGATCTCAGCCGAGGTCAGCTCGCGCGTAAGGCAGTTGCCTCTTCAGGAAGGCGCGAGATTCGCCGCCGGCGAGCTTCTGGTCGCCTTCGATGACAGCCTTCAGAGGGCACAGATGGAGCGTGCCCAGGCAGTGCTCAATGCGGCCCAGCGCACCTTCGCCGCCAACCAGCGTCTCTTTGCCCTCAAGTCGATCGGGCAGATCGAGCTGGACCTTTCCGAGGCCGAGCTTGCCAAGGCCAGGGCCGAGCTATCCTACGCCAA
>JAHFTI010000228.1 GCA_023265535.1 Opitutaceae bacterium | reverse complement strand
CCACCCTCAGTAGTAGGAGATCTGGATCGCGCGCTCGATCGACGACTTGAAGCGCGGCTCGATCTCGCGGTAGGCCCCCATGGGCAGCTGCACCAGGTTGAGCACCGCCTCGGCACAGGCCGGCGTGCCCCCCTTGTCCCCGAACTCCTCCTCATAGAGCATGCGCGCCGCCGTGAGCACGTAGCGCATGCGCGGGCTCTCCGTGCCGGAAAGAAGCGACTCATCCTGAAGGCGCACCGAGTCCACCAGCTGCTGCGGGAACTTCAGTTGCTCAAGGAAAAGGGCGGCCACCACACTCTGGCTGAAGCCCAGGGCCATGCGTTCTGACACGACGTAGTTGACCGGAAACCCGGCATCCTCGAGGAACAGGTCCGGCTTTTTCTGGCGGAGATAGGCGTCCATCGCAGGCCGCCCCAGCAGGTGGAACAAGCCCGCCGTGTAGGCGGTGCCCACGTCCTCATCGAGACGCTCGGCGATGAGGGACGCCGCAACCGCGCAGCCCACGGCCTCGTGCCAGAAACGCAGCGCGCTCTTTCCGTAGGCGTGCAGGGGCTTGGAGATGAGGGCCGCACCCGCCACCAGCGAAACCACCTCGTTGATCTCGGCGAAGCCGATGCGGATCAGGGCGTCCTCCAGCGAGGAACAGCTTTGGCCGCGCTTGAAGAAGGTCGAGTTGCTGATGCGCACCAGGCGCGAGGCCAGCGCCGCATCCAGGCGCAGGAGTTCCGCGATGTCGCTGGTGGTGGTGTCATCCCGCCGCAGCAGGCGTTGCACGTTGGCCAGGATGCCCGCCGTCGCCGAAAGCTCCCCATGCGCCGCGACAAGCATCTCGGGTGTCGGCGGCCCGTCGGGGAAGACCACGGGCGCAGGCACGACTGTCTTGCCCGGGGCGGACGACTTGGGCGGAACGTGCGGTCTGCTCGGATCCTGCGTCATGGTGGGCTGAAGTTTCCACAGCCGCCGCCCTGACGCAAGCCCCCGCTCACTAGTCAATTCCACGCCCCGCCCCGCCCCCCCTTGACGAAGGCGGAGGACAGGCTGCGCGGGACGCGTCAAAACTCAGTTAAAATCGGGCGCAAAGGCGATCAGGCCGCGGCGAATCGTCTCCAGCGGCAGGTCATGGGCCACGCCCAGGGCCGCCGCAAAGAGGGCCTGCGTGACCACCGACTGCAGGCTGCCGCCGCCGGCCGCGGGAATCTCTGCCACGGCCATGACCGGACTGCGCGAACGCCCGTGGGCCAGCACGATCCAAGTCTTGCCCTCGCGTTGCTCGAGCAGCAGCGCCTCGCCGCCACCGGCCAGGTGCGTCTTCATCGATGCCACTTCGGGGTTCGAGGGGGCCACGAGGATGTGGCGCCGGCAGACGATGCGGGGCACCAAGGCCATGCAATTGTCATCCTCCGCATTCAGCACCACCGCGGTGGTGGCCACCTCAAGGGGTGCACCACGCAGCAGCAGCAGGCGTGAGACAATCTCGCGGCCGCGCTTGGCTGCCGCCCCCGGCAGGAAATTAAGGAAGGCGGCCACGTCGTAGTGGTCGCACGGATTGCCATTATCCCCCAGTCCCGCCTCGGGAACCTCAAAGACCACGGCTTCGACATCGGGCTGGGCAAACAGCGCCTTGACCGACGCCTCCGGCTCGAGCTTTTCCTGCGAGATCTGGGTGGCCCCCACCCAGAGTGCCCCCGGGCTTGCAAGGCCGGGGGTCTTGCCCGCGGCCATCCAGATCGACGCCAGCATCTGCGAGGTCGTCGCCGCACCGAAGGATCCCGTGATCGCTGCAATGGGCGTGCGGTAGGCGCGGCCCTCAAGCAACTGCGCAACAATCGCCCAGGCCAGGTCGATGCCGGAGAGACGGAACAGGTAGGACGGAAACGAACGAAGCGGCAGGCAATCCGAGATCACGCCGGCATTGCCCGAGTACGTGTCGACGGGCTGGGTGATGTCCTTCACATGAAGGGTGATGAGGACCACGTCCTCACGCAGCACGCGCGCACAACGCTCGATGAGGTGGCGGGTCGTCGGATGCACACTGTCGGTGACCTCCGCCCAGAAGATGTTCTGCTCCTGCTGGGGCCCGCGGGTGACCACCATCCGGGTGGCGACGAGCATGTGTCCATCGACGCAGACAACATGATGAACCGACCCTGCAGGGACAAGCTGCAGGACCATCTCGCCCTTCCTGGCCTTCTGCAATTCCTCGGCGCGGGCCATCAGCGAGGCCTCGTTGGTGACGGGGGGCACTGTCCAATCGGTGACATGGATTCCCGCATGGCTCAGGTGCATGGGATAACCGAACTCCCTGGCGAGCTCGGCTGCGCGCGCTGCGTCCTGGCTGAGATAGTAGCTTGCGATGGGAAACCCTGCCGTCTTGAGGCAGTGCCGGAAGGCGAAGGGCGGAAGCATCGGCAAGGTGTGGGCCGCTTGCGCGTCCAGGATCTGGCGACGGCCCGAGCCGGAGCCCAGGAAAACGACGTCGTGCAGGGGCAACTCGACGGGGATGTTGCGGGCACGCGCGGCGATGACCAGGCGGCTCACGCCATGATGCAGACGGCCGGGGCGGCAGCTGAACATCCAGGTCTCCAGCTCGCCGAGCACACGGGCACACTCCTCGCCGGAAGGCGCAGGCCGGCGCAGCCAGAGCACCAGCAGGCGCTGGGCATACATGATGGCCTTGTCGAGGACATCGCGCCGCTCCCAGGGAACGATCAGGGTGTAGCTGTCCTTGGTGCCCGAGAGCACGCGTCCGGGGCCCACCGGATCACCGGCCTGCCATTGCAGGGCCACCACCAGGGCCACCATCCAGGAGGCGATGTCGGGCTGTCCCTCCTCGCGCACCGCACGCCTGAACCACACCTGGTGAAGCAGGGGCAGGGGGTAGTCGCGCCACAACTGATCCGTGACCGCAGCCAGGCAGGACAAGTCGCCGGCATGCCGCACCTTGAGCTCAAAGGTCGCGACCTTGCCAGGTATGCCTCCGAGAGAGCCGGAGTGAAGGAGGATGCTGCGGGTGCTGAGATAGAGTGAACCGGCCATTGCAAAAAGGGGAACGCAGAGAAAACCCGCGGGATGCGGGAAGCGCGAGTCCATAAATCCCCTTTGCGGGCGTCAGGCAAGCCGGAGCACCCCCCTTGTCGAAGGCCGCAAAAAAAGCCGCACCCAAGGAAGGGTGCGGCGGAACTTTCAGGGAGGCATGCTGCCCCTGGCCCAAGGTATCCCGGGCGGGGCGGACTCACTCGTCGCTGCCGAAGCGGAAGGGCACATTGATGCGCGTGGCAACAGGGGATCCCTCGCGCTCACCCGGCTTGAACTGCCACAGGCGAATCGCCTCGAGGCAGGCCGGTTCCGCATCGGGAATGGTGCTCTTCTTGATCTTGGCGTCGATGACCTTGCCATCCTTTCCGATGATGACCTCAACGACGACCATGCCCTTCAGACTGGGGGTCACGCCCGTGGGCGCCACCGTCTTGAGGACCTCGGGTTTCTTCGAGAGATTCGAGGGAGCCACGACATCGACATCCTCGGCGAAGGCGAGGGAGGCGGCACACAGGGACAAAACAAGCAGGAGTTTTTTCATGGGACGTAACGGTGGGGTTGGCCCGGGCGGAGCCGGGGCTTGGGGTGGAGCTGCAACTATACCCATAAATCGGAAGCCGGCAGCGGAGCTGCATGAAAAGTTGTCATGACCAAACCTTAACAACTCACGAGAAATGAATTAAGGAAATTTCCGGCCCGCCCTCAACGCCAGACCGAAGGCAGCCAGGTGCTCAGCCAAGGCACGTACGTGATGAGCAGGACACCCACGACCATGACTGCGAGCATGGGAAGCGACACACGCGTGACCTCGCTCATGGGCCTCTTGAAACGGTAGGAGGCGAGCAGCAGGTTCAAGCCGACAGGAGGGGCCAGGAAGCCCAGTTCCATGTTCGCCAGGAAGATGATGCCCAGATGGATCGGATCCATTCCGAAGGCGTCGCCCAAGGGCACGAGCAGCGGAACCATGACCACGATGGCGGCATAGATCTCCACCAGACCTCCGACGATGAGCAGCACCAGGTTGAGCAGCAGCAGGAAGATCCACTTGGAATGGATCGTGCCTGTGGCCCAGGCGACCGCGAGATCGGGGATCTCGGCATCGATCAGGTAGTGGGTGAAGCCGAGGGCAACGCCCAGGATCAGCAGCACGCCGCCCATGAGGATGCCGCACTCCTTCACGACACGCAGCAGGTCGCGCCCCACGCGCAGGTCGCGGTGCAGCACGCACACCACGAGGAACGTGTAGCAGGCGGTGATGGAGGCCGCCTCGACGGGAGTGGCGAAGCCGCCGAAGAGCGAGCCTAGCGCCACGACGGGAACCAGCAGCTCCCATTTCGCGCCCCAGGCCGCCGACCAGGCCTCGCGCAACACAAAGGGCTGGCGGCCGGCCTGGCCGCGCGCGGGACCGGTGCGGATGCCCCACCAGGCGGTCATGCCGACAAGCAGCAGGCCGGGAAGCAGGCCACCCTTGAACATGTCCTCGATGCTGATGCTCACCAGGCCGCCGCTGCTCGCGATGATCGCGTAGAGCATGGGCGGAAGGCAGGGGGGGAAGAGCATGCCGAGCGAACCCGCGCCCGTGAGCAGGCCGAGCGCATTGCGATCCGAATAGCGGGCCGCCAGCAGCACGGGCATGAGCACCCCGCCGAGGGCGAGGATCGTGGCGCCGGAGGCTCCGGTGAAGGTCGTGAAAAAGGCGCAGACCAGCACCGTGGCGATCGCCGTGCCGCCGCGGAAGCTGCCGAAGAGCGCCTGGAAGAGGCGCACCAGGCGGCCGGGCGCCTGGCTCTCCGCGAGAAGGTAGCCGGCGAGCGTGAAAAGGGGGATGCTGGGGAGGGTCGGATTGACCGTGAGCTGGTAGAGCTTCACCGGGACGGCGGAGACAGGCTGGCCACCCGACCAGAGCAGGATCATCGCAGCCCCTCCCAGCGCCGTGAAGATGGGGGCGCCCATGACCACCGCCACCATCAGCAGCAGCATCGCGGGCCAGCGCAGCAGCGCCGGGTCGATGGGCGACCAGGCGGCCACGGCCAGTATCAGGAAAGCCAATACAAGCGCGGCGCAGCGCCAGGGCCACGTCGCGCCCGCGCGCCAGAGCAGGCGCAGGGCGATCGCACCGAAGCCCACGATGAGGACCGACTGCACGATCCAGAGCGGTACGCCATAGGCGAGGATCTTGCCGAGGGAGCGCTGCGAGAGCACGAAGCGCAGGCTGGCCACGCAGAGCAGCGAGCTCGTCGCCGCCGCGAAGCCGTTGGCGATCACATGGGCCACCTTGGCCGTGTCGCCGCGGATCCAGCGCGCCGCCCCCGCGAAGGCGAGCAGGCGCCCCTCGCGCGCCGCGAGTGCGCCACCCAGCAGGCCGATCACGAGCACCAGGTGCTGCACCACGGGCACGGACGCCGGAATGCGGGAATGGACCGACGCGCGCAGGATGACCTCAAGCGCCGGCAAAAGCGCCATGGTCAGCAGCACTCCCGCCACGAGCGCATTCTCGAGGCGGTGCACCGGTCCCATCCAGCGGATACGCGGCACCTCCAGCTCAGGCTCTGTCCCGGGGAGATTCACTTGCCTCCCTGTGCGCGGTAATCGCGAAGCGCCTCCATGGCGGCGTCAAAGACCGGCGCGGGAATCATCCGGCCGCGGATCTTGGCATAAAGGGGTTCAGCCATGGCACGCCACAATTCCTTCTCCTCGGCGGTGAGGTGCACGATCTCGAGCCCCCGCTTGGCCATGGCAGCCTCGGATTCACCGCTCTCGCGGCGCCCCGCCGCCTTCATGTCCCTGCCATGGCGGCGCGCGGCGGCGAGAAGCGTGGCGCGCGTGTCCTCGGGCAGCGTCTCCCAGACCTTGCGGCTGACCACGCAGCCGCCCACGAGCGGGGCGTAGTTGAGGTCCATCATGTAGGGGGCGCGCTTGTCCACCTGGCTGGCGAGGGCGAAGAAGGGGGGCATCGGCACGGCATCGATCAGGCCGGTCGAGAGGCTGGGCACGATGTCGGCGGTCTCGATGGGCACGAGGTTGAAGCCGGCGGACTTCACGATCTCCATCTGGTCGTTGTCGCCGGACCAGGAGAAGAGGCGCAGCTTGCGCAGGTCGTCGGGCGTGCGGATGCGCGCGTTCGAGAAGAAACGCACCCAGCCGACATCGGACCAGAAGAGGACCACGAAGCCCTTGCGCGCGAGGATCTCCTCGAGCTTGGGCTGGAGGCGCTCACCCACGTAGTCGACCTCCTCGAGGCTGCGGAAGGCCATGGGCAGCGACTGCAGGCCGCGCGCGGAGATGTCGATCTCAGCCAGGCCCACGGCCGTGAGCACCGAGGCCTGCAGGCTGTTTTCCATGATCAGGCCCACCATCTCGGCCTCGCCGCCCGCCTTGCCGCCGGCGTAGATGCGAAGCTCAACCGCGCCCTTGCTCTCGCGCTTCCAGGTCTCGCCCATGGCGAGCAGGATCTTGTGGTAGGAGGAACCCACGGGGGCGAGCGTGCCCATCTTGATCACCAGGGGCGCGGCGTGAGCGCCCAGCAGCGAAACGAAAAGGAGGAAAGCGGTGAGGAGGAGGCGAAACATGGACGGAACCGGGGGGAAATTCGGGAGCGAAGCGGGAGGAGAGGTGGGACGAGCCAGGGCTCAGGGAGTTGCAGTCTTTGCCGCGTTGAGGAAGAGCTCGTCGCGGCGCCCCTGGAGCCAGCGGGCGCGCCGTTGCATGACCAGGTTCTCGAGGCGATGTGCCGGGCTGGCCTCGATTTCCACGGCGAGGGCGAGCCGGAGGGCCTCGTCAAAGCCGGCGGCGTCGCGACGCTCCACGCAGACGGCCTCGGCCCAACTGACATGCGGGCCGGCGAGCTTGCCGCCGGACAGGGCCACGGCGCGGTCGTAGTGCTTGCGTGCGCGCG
>JAHFTI010000227.1 GCA_023265535.1 Opitutaceae bacterium | reverse complement strand
CACAACTTACCTGCGCCACCTTCCCAAGCTCGTTGCCTCGGGCCAGGTCTCCATGGCGACGATCGATGCCATGGTGCGCGAGGTGCTCGCAACCAAGATCCGCATGGGCCTTTTTGAGCGGCCCTTTGCCGAGCTCGACAAGAAGGACGCCGTCCTCAACAACCCCGCGCACCGCGCAGCAGCGCGCGAGGCGGCACAGCGCTCCATCGTGCTGCTCCGAAACGAGAACAAGCTTCTCCCCCTGCAGAGATCCCTGCGCAAGGTCGCGCTGATCGGGCCCCTTGCCGACTCTGCCGACGACATCAAGTGCCCTTGGACCGCCGAATGGAGTCCCTCGGTCACCGTGCTGGAGGCGCTCCGCGCCAAGCTCCCCGAGGCGACCGTCGACTTCGTGCGCGGCGGCGACATGCAGCGGGCCTACGCCCTGCCGTGGGATGCCCGCTCCGGCAAGCCAGCCCCCACCCTCATGTCCGAGGCGGAGATGCAGCAGGAACTGGAGAAGGCCGTGGTGGCAGCCCGTAATTCCGAGCTAGTCATCCTGGTGCTGGGCGAACGCGCCAACATGAGTGGCGAGGCCGCCTCAAGCGCCTCCCTCGCCCTGGGTGGAAACCAGATGGAGCTCCTGCGCGCCGTCGTCGCCACCGGCAAGCCTGTCGTCCTGGTGCTGCTCAATGGCCGCCCTCTGGACATCACCTGGGCCTCCAGCCATGTGCCCTCCATCGTCGAGGCCTGGTTCCCGGGCTCCGAGGGTGGACATGCCATCTGCGACATCCTCTTCGGCGACGTGAATCCGGGCGCCAAGCTGCCCGTGTCCTGGCCGCGCAGCGCAGGCCAGTCCCCCACCTACTACAACCACAACCATACGCAGGCACGCGAAACAGAGGCGGCCTTCACGTCACGCTATGCCGACCAGGATTCGAAGCCCCTCTACGCCTTTGGCCATGGCCTGAGTTACACCACGTTTGCCTACTCCAAGCTCAGCTTGGACAGGACACAGCTGAAGCCCGACGGCCAGCTCAAGGTCACCGTTGAGGTGGAGAACACAGGCACCCGCTCCGGCGATGAGGTCGTCCAGCTCTACTTGCATCAGAGGGCCGGCTCGGCCGTGCGCCCCGTGCGCGAGCTGAAAGGCTTCCAACGCGTCACACTCGCCGCCGGGGAGAAACGCCAGGTGGAATTCACCCTCGGCAAGGCCGAACTCCAATTCTGGAGCCCCAAGGGCAAAGCCTGGGTCGTCGAGACAGAGAGTTTTGACGTCTGGGTCGGTGGTGATTCCAACGCCTCGCTTCACTCCGAGTTCAGCATCAAGCCCTGAGGCACGCCCCCACCCGCCTGCGCCGTCTGCCAATGCAAGGCGGCCGGTGCAGGCGGGATTTAGGCTCTGGCCGTGTTGGCCACGGAGCCTTTCCGGTAGTGGGTCGGCGTGGTCCCGAAGCGTTTGCGGAAGCGGCTGGCGAAATAGAATGCATTGCTGAAGCCCACCAGGTCGGCCACCTCCGTCACCGACTGCGCCGAGATCCGAAGGTAATAGGCAGCCATCTCCAGGCGCCGCTCCTCGATGTACTGCTGCGGCGTGAAGCCGGTGCCCTGCCTGAAGAGCAGGCAAAACTGCGAGCGGGAAAGGCCTGCCTTCTGCGCGAGGCGGCCGATGTCCGTGGGCGCCGCGATGTCCCGGTGGAAGAACTCCAGCGCATGCTCGATGCGCGTGTCGACCGGCGAGGTGACGATCTCCTGTTTCTCGGACGCCGCCACACGCAGGATCAACGCCTCCAGGGAGGCCTCCAGCATCGCCTCGCGCCAGGGCATGTCAGGATTGCCCAGGTTGAGCTGGTGAAGCTCCTCGAGTTGCAGCGCGATGCGCGTCCTCAGCGCCACGTCGGCCACCTTGTGGATCTGCCATACTTTGCGCCGATCGAACCAGTCCAGCATGTGCGAAAGACGGGGGGTCGCGCGGAAATGCAGCCAGTAGAACTCCCAGCCCTGTGCTGGGAACGGGATGCGATAGGAGCGGTGCACGCCCGGGCTGAGCAGCACCAGTTCACCGGTGCCGGTGCGAAAGCGGTCGTTCTCGTAAAGAATCTCGCCGGTGCCGCGCAGCGTGAAATACGCGTTCCAATTCTCGAGGTTTCCCTCGACCCACTCCAACTCCTCATGGCGGCTGTTGAAGTACCCGGTCATCGGCATGAGCGGGGCGATTGATCCAATGATAGAGCGCATCGTGCAGGCTTGATTTAGGCGGGGACTTCATCCGCAGGCAAACTGATCAGGACACAAAAACACAGCACCAAGCCTCGCGGCCTGATGCTGTGTCATACCCCTGCAAAACCCTGCCGGAAAGGCCCCATCCCTCCCGGCAAGGGCAAACCGGCTTAGAACGAGAACGTGTTGGTCAACTGCCAGCCCATGCCATCTGCGATGCGGAAGGCGGCGGGAGAGCCGTCCGGCTGCACGCTGATGGGCACGAAGCGGGCCTTGTCACCGACATTGCTCAGGTTGAGCTGCACCTTCCACTCGATCTTGGCGGTGAGCTTGCGCTGATAACCCAGCCAGACGTCCACCGCGGTCTCATCGCTGCCGCGGTAGGGCTTCGTGATGTCCAGGTTGTAGTTGCCGTTGGCATCCTTCATCATGCCGTATCCAAGAATTGGAGACTGCATCCAGCGCACGCCGCCGCCCGCGAAGAGGCCCTTGAGGGCCCCCGCCGAGAAGCTGTAGGTGGACACCAGGTTGGCGCGCCACGGACGGATCTCGGCCGCCGTGGAGTTCTCCGACGACTTGAGGAACAGGTACGGGTAGTACAGGTTGCCCATGAAGTTGGTGCGCAGGTTGCTGCTGCCCGGACCCCAGAGGCGGAGGTCGCCCGCGGGGCCGTCCATGCGCAGCTTGGCGGCGAGGATGTAGCTCTCGATGGTCTTGCTCAGGTTCTGGCGCTTGGCGTCCGTCTTCGAGGCGTTGATCGAGATGTTCCAGTTCTTGGTCGGCTGGGCGGCCAGCTCGTATTCGACACCCTTCGAGACGGTGTCCACGGTGATGACCGGACCCGCGCCCGTGCTCTTGAGGTTGCCACCGTAGGCGGGCTGCCAGTCCCAGGTGTAGTGCAGCTTGCCGTTGCTGGCCATCAGGGAGGCGAAGTTCTCGGCCTTCACCTGGGAGACGTTGATCGGGTAGCCGTAGTTGTCCCAGAAGCCCTGCGCAGGCATGTCCTTCAGGAAGGCGCGCGCGGCGGCGAGCTGCTTCGCGTCGATCGCGGCGGCGGCGGCGGGACGGGGCCAGTCGCCGGCATTCATCGTTCCGGCGGGCAGGTCGTTTGCGGCGTAATCCCAGGCCCAGCCGGGGGTGGCGATGTTGTTCTGGGTCAGGCCCGCGATGGACTGTGCGGCCACCATGGTGCCCCAGATTTCGCCCTGGCGCAGGTAGTAGGAGTTGTTGCCGAGCATGGATTCGCCACCGAGGGTGGCGTTGTTGACGCTCGTCTCGTACTTGTTGATCTTGAAGCTCAGCTTGTCGTCGAGCGTCGTGATCACGATGCCGTAGTCCTTGGTGCGGCCGGTCTGGTTCGGGAGCAGGTTGCCCAGGAAGTCGCCGCGCACGACGTCCGCCTTGAAGTTCTGGGAGCGGTTGTAGAAGAAACTGATGTCGGTGTTGCCGGGGAGCTTCTTGCGCAGCTCCTGCGGCGTGTGCAGCACGAAGCTCCAGCTCTTGCTCTCGCCGGAGTTCTTCATGAGGGTGCCATTGTCGTAGTCGAACTTCATCGGGGCCACGCCGGAGATCGGGTCCTTGGCGCCGAAGCCGCTCTTCTGGAGGACCGTGTCCTTGCGGTAGCCGACGGTGCTCACGAAGGTGCCGTCCCAGAAGAATCCCTGGTAGGTGGCGGCCTTCGAGTTGATGCGGTTGAAGTTCTTGCTCGTGTTGTAGGTCAGGGCATCGATATCGCCCTCGTCGGCGTTGAGCACGCGCACCTGCGTGGTGGTCCAGCCCTTGTAGTTGGCGGGATTGTCCTTCTGGGTGTTCGTGGCGGTCGGCTGCAGGGGATCGATCCAGGAGGCCGTCGGGTCGACGCCGGGGGCATTCCACTTCGTGTCGAAATACTTCACGTTCGTGTAGCCGCTGTGCGGGATGATGTCGCCCTGGATCTGATGCATGTTGAGTCCGGCCAGGCCGGACTTGCCGCTCAGGTTTCCGCTCAGGTAAACGATGGGCGAGATGACGCGGGCGCCGTCGTTCACCTTCTTGGAGCTGTCATTGAGGATGGACTCGAGGGAGCCGGCGCCGATGCCGCCGGCGAAGGTGGCCCACTGGCGCGTGAAGGTCTCCTTCTTGTCGGTCGCGACCAGGCCCGTGAAGACATGGTGGCCGAGGAGCTTCGTCAGGAGGCCTTTCTCGAGTAGGTCGGTGGAGCGCAGGTCGCCCGTCACCGTGAGGCGCTGGGAATTGCGGGTGATGTCGAAGGACTGGGCACCCGACTCACCGGAGCCGCCAATCGCTGCGCGGGCGGCGTTGGGATTCGCCTCGCCGCCGACCTTGGTCAGGCCGGTGATGACGGTGGAATTCACGTCGACATTGATCGTCGGCGTGCCCGGCAGCCAGCCGCTCTGGCCGTCCTTGTAGCGCTGATAGTCGATGACGCCCTCGATGGCCAGGCGGTTGTCGAAGAGCGACTCGGAGACGGAGACGTTGGCGGCGTTCCAATTCTGCCACTCACGCTTGGTGGTGCCGTCGATGAGCTCGTTGATGGAGTCAAAGGCGCTGCGATCGACGATGGACTTGTCCTTGTAGAAACCGGTGCTGCCGCCCTCGACGGTGCCGGCAAAGGTGGCCCAATAGCCGTAGGCGGTGGTCGCCATGGAACGGTAGAAGGGCAGGCCGTTGATCGAACCGTTGTTGGCCACGCCGTTGTCGCCGTCGATGCGGATGGTGCCGACGTTGTAGGAGCTGGGCTGGGAGGCGCCATTGTCGTAGCGAAGCGCCAAGCCGGAGCCGAAACTGCGTCCCAGGTAGGCATCGGTGGCCGCCTTCAGGGGGCTGCTGCTGCTGCGCATGCCACCCGCGCGATCCTCGAGGGCGGAATCGTAGGTCTTCTTCTTGAGCACATCGAAGTAGGTCGAGATGGCATCGACGGGCGGGAGCATGCGGGGGCGGTTGGCCTTCACGCGGCCGGTCTCCGCGTTGGCGCGGATATTGGTCGAGGCGTGCTCGAACTTGAGGAACTTGGGGTCGAAACGAAGGGCGCCGAAGAGGCGGGTGTCGTGGTTGTAGGCGGGCTTCTGGCGGTACTTGGTGCTGTCGTCCAGGGCGATGAAACGCACGGCGAGCTCGCGCTTGAGCAGGCTCTGGTTCACGTCGAGGATGTTGCGGAAACTGCCGTTGTTGCTCAGGCGGTTCTCGAACTTGTAGGCCGACTTGAAGGAGGCGCCGGAGAGACCGGTGTTGATGATGCCCGCGGGGCTGCCGAGGCCGAAGAGGATCGAGTTGGCGCCGCGCTGGATTTCCACGCGGTCCACATTGTACGCGTCCCACGGGATCTCGGTCATGAAGTAGTCGCGTGTGTTGTCAGCGGCGTCCAGGCCGCGCACGCGGGTGTTGGTGTTGGGGCGCAGGAGGAAACCACCCTCGTTCATGGAGGAGGAATTTCCCAGGCCCGCGTAGTTGCCGCGGGTGCCACCCACCTCGGTGTTGGTGGTGAAGGTGAGCAGGCTCTGGCTGTTGGTGGCGCCGATGTCGGTGAGCAGGCGCTTGGTGACGACGGAGAGGGCGGTGCCCAGGTCCTTGAGGTCGGTACGGACGCGGGAACCGGCCAGGGTCGTGGTGGCCTGGTAGCCCTCCTGGCCCTCCTCGGCGGACACTTCGAAGGGAGACAGGACGATCGTCTCCTCCTCGGAGGCGGGGGCGCCGGCCCGTTCGGGCTGGGGCATTTGCGCAAAGGCCAGGGGCGGCGTGGAGGCCAGGGCGAGCGCGGCCAGGGTATACCAGGGTGCGAGTTTCTTATGGTTCATTGGGTTCTTCGGGTAGAGGCCACCACGCGGTCGCGGTGGATAGGGGGGTTGTGGTTGGATTATAAATAACCGGGGCCGCAGCCGGGCCGCGCGCCCCGATCAACGGCTGCCTAATCAGCCACACGGCGCCGCCTTCACAAGGCTGCGACTCGCGAAACTACTCATGCGTTATCCTGCCGCCCCAAGGCGGCGGCCCGGCTCCGAATTCACCCATGAACCGGACGATATCGAAGGCTAATAGGACACCCGTATATTCAAGATCCCCACCACGACGTGCTAGCATGATCGCGTCCTTCAGATACAGCGCCCCCAAGGTTACGGTTTGTCATATACTGCTCATTATAAGCAAAATATGATAAACCAAATTCCCCGCACCTTCCCCCCACCCGCTCAAGCGAGCAGAATCCAGAACCGTGAAAGCCACCGAGCCAAGGCAGCTTGGCGAGAGGGATTTCCGCAGAACATTGAACGCCTGCCTGACACAATGTGACAGGTCATGGGCGGAGCCGTGACATTATATATTTATTGCGGGATGCCACATCGCGATACCCTGACTATATAAAATTCGAACAACGACCAACTACACAATGAAAGCAGCTGAAGACAGCCGTGCCCACGGGCCCCGGGCAGGGGCGGGGGCCACCACCCTGCGCGATGTTGCCGGGGTGACGGGCTTCCACATCACGACCATTTCCAAGGCCCTGAGAAACCATCCATCGATTCCCACCGCCACGCGCGAACGCATACGTCAGGCGGCGAGGGAACTGGGCTACGAGAGCAATCCCGTGCTCAACGCACTCACCCGTGCCCGCAGCGGCGAAGGCTCGGTGCGCCCCGCCCCGCGGATCGCCTTCCTGGCCGATTTCCGGAGCGGCGGCAGCACCGGAAATCTCAGCACAGCGTACGACGGGGCCGTCGAGCAGGCACGCATGCTGGGCC
>JAHFTI010000226.1 GCA_023265535.1 Opitutaceae bacterium | reverse complement strand
CGCGTCGAACAGACTGCGGCACACACCACCCTGGTGATTCCTGCTGAGGCGCCCGACTCGCTCGCTTCGGTCGTCAGGCTCGACCTTTGACATCCCTTCCCCCATGCGCACACGTGCCGCCCTCGCAGTTCTCCTCTGGCTATTTCTCTGCTGCACCGTACACGCCGGCACGCCGGCGCTTCCGCCCGCCTCCTACAACGTGGCCTGGGACAGCCCTTCGACCGACGCCTGGGATTCCATGCCACTCTCCGGCCGTCTCGGGGCAGGAGCCAATGTCTGGGTTCAGGAGGGATCCCTCTGGCTGTACCTCGCCCACAATGGCGCCTATGACGAGGATGGCCGCCTGCTCAAGCTGGGCTGCCTGCGCCTCACCCCGGCCGACGGCTCGCTCTCGAACCTTGCCTCCTTCAGGCAGGAACTCGACCTGGCCTCAGGCTCCATCCTCATCGAGGCCTCCTCCAAAAATGGTCGCTCACTCCGGCTCAAATTATGGTTCAGTGGCGAGAACCTGGTGATCCAGTCTCTCACGGAGGCCGCCTCCGCCTTGGTCCTCCACTTCGGCACTTGGAGGGATCGCACACGGGAAGGGCTGCTCATCGACATGGGTAAACGCACCCACACCGTGCGCGCCGACCATGTCCTGCTGCGCGACCAGGCGCTGCTCTGGTTCCATCGCAACGCAGATTACCCTTCTGTGCTTGAGTCTGAAATCGCGAAGCAGGCATTTGCTGTCGGCCAGGTCCACAATCCTGCGCAAAACAACCTGTTTGGCGGCGCTCTCCTGTGTGATCAGCCGCTGAGCAGCGGCACCGTCACCCCGGTCAGTTGGCAGAAATGGGAGGGCAGTGCCTGGGAACTGACCGCAGCTCCCGCCAAGTCCCACACCGTCGTCGTCGCGCTTCGGGCCCAACAGGATGCCGACCCGGAAAAATGGATCTCCGAGACGCGCCCTCTTCTCGATGCCACCCGCTTGAAAGCCGCGGCGGACACCGAGCGCGAGCGCTGGGCTGAGTTCTGGTCGCGCTCCCACATTGTGCTGAACCCGCAGGCCGGTCCCTCCGACAAACCCTGGCTCGTTGGCCGCAATTACCAGCTGTTCCGCTACATGCTCGCCTGCAACCGCGGGGGCCGCCTTCCCCTGTTGTTCAACGGCGGCATCTTCACCACGGACAATTTCAACAGGATCAAGGGACACAACAACGACGAGGTCGGACGGGCCCCACTCGGGCCCTCCACCCCGGACCTCCGCCACTGGCTGTTCTGCGGCTTCATGGCGCAGAACCAGCGCTGGCTGGGCTGGCCGACCCTGCTGGCGGGCGACACCGATCTTCTCGAGCCCTCCAACGCCTTCTACCGCATGCATGCCGGCTCAGCCGCCGCCCGGGCCAGGGGTCTCGGAGCCGAGGGCGTCGTCTATCCCGAGCCCATCCAAGTCTGGGGACTCTCCTGGTGGGCCACCCCCACCGGCCAGTGCGGTGCGGAGCACCTCAAGTTCGCCTTTGCGATGGGACTCGAGAATGCCTGGATGGCGCTCCACGGCCATGCCACCCTCGGCAAGGATCTCAGGCCGGACATCGGCTGGATCAAGGACTCGGTGCGTTTCTTCGACTCCTATTATCGCCGGGAAACCAAGCTCCTCACGGGTTCGGAGTATGGTCCGGACGGCAAGCTGCGCCTCTTTCCCGCCAACTCCATCGAACTGCTGATCGACGCTGAAAATCCGATCGAGGTGGTCAGTGCCCTGCGTCGGCTCTGCGATGCCCTGACCAAGCTGGAGCCCACGCTCGTCTCGGCGTCCGAAAAGGCATACTTCGGTGAACTGCTGGCTCGTCTCCCGGAGCTGCCCAAGGGAGTCAGGAACGGCGTGCCTGTGCTTCTTCCCGCAACCTCCCACAAAAAGGAATACAACCTGTGGGAACTTCCCGAGCTCTATGCTGCCTGGCCCTATCGCCTGCACTCCGTCACACGGCCCGGCACCGCTGCCATCGCACAAAACACCTGGGACCAGCTCCCGCCCAAGCGTGCGGAAAAGGTGACACGCGATTATTCCTGGATGCCTGTGGCGGTGAACATGGCCGCCCTCGGCAACACAGCGGAGGCTGCCCGACGCATCGTCGACAAGCTCAGCAACACGAGTGCCCCGCAGGCCCGTTTTCCCGCCTTCTTCGGACCGGGCCACGACTGGGTGCCCGATCACAACTGGGGCGGCTCAGGCATGGTCGGCCTCCAGGAAATGCTGCTCGCCGCGGATCCCTACGGCGACGGCAAGATCTACCTGCTTCCGGCCTGGCCTCGCGAATGGGATGTTGATTTCAAGCTCCATGCCCCGCAAGAGACCACGATTGAGGCGCGCCTCGTCGGAGGGAAACTCGTGTCACTCAAGGTCACGCCCGAGTCGCGCCGCAAGGATCTCGTGATCTGCCTGCAGCCACCCGCCCAATGAAGAGTCCACACCTCCCCACCCTTCCCCGGCTTCTGGCCTTAGTGTCGTTGTTCGTCGGCGCGCAGCTCGCCCACGCCGCGGACTTCCACGTCTCCCCGGCGGGCAATGACAGGAATCCGGGCACGCGCAGCGCCCCGCTTCAAACGCTCGAGGCCGCACGCAACGCGGCGCGCCCGTTCTGCGGGAAGGAGCGGGTGACCGTGCATGTCGCCGATGGGATCTACTACCTCCCGCAAACCCTGGTCCTGGCCGCCGAGGATTCAGGATCGCAGCAGTGTCCGGTCGTGTTCCGCGCGGAGAATGAGGGCAGGGCCATCCTCAGCGGCGGACAGGCTCTCGACCTCTCCTGGAAGGAATCCGGCAATGGCATCTTTCAGGCCACGACACCTCCAGGGCTGGAGTTAGATCAGCTCTTCGTGGACGGCCGCAGGCAGCGCATGGCTCGCTATCCCAACCACGACGAGACCAAGCCCACCGCCGCCTACCAGGGCTACGCAGCCGACGCCTTCGCCCCGGAGCGCGCTGCACGCTGGTCCAATCCCGCAGGCGGCTTCATCCACGCCATGCACAAGCACCGCTGGGGCGGCTACCACTATCGCATCACGGGGAAAAAACCGGACGGCTCCATCAGCTACGAGGGCGGCTGGCAGAACAACCGCCAGATGGGGATGCACGCCCAGTTCCGCATGGTCGAGAACATCCTCGAGGAGCTCGACGCCCCGGGGGAATGGTTCCACGACGCAAAGTCCCGCACCCTCCATTTCAAGCCTGCACCCGGCCTCGATCTTCCCCGCGCGCGCATCGAGGTGGTTCGCCTCCGCCACCTTGTCGAATTCTCCGGCTCCTCCGAAAAGCCGGTGCGTTTCGTTAGCTTCGACGGCTTTGTCTTCCGCCACACGGCACGCACCTTCATGGACACAAGGGAGCCCCTCCTGCGCTCGGACTGGACCATCTATCGGGGCGGCGCAGTCCTGCTGACAGGCACCGAGGACGTCAGCCTGCTCAACAGCGAGTTCGACCAGGTCGGCGGCAATGCCATCTTTGTCGACGGCTATGCCCGCCGCATCCTGGTGCGCGGCTGCCACATTCGCGATGCGGGTGCCAGCGGCGTGGCCTTTGTGGGAAGGCCCTCCGCCGTCAGGAATCCACTTTTTGAATACGGCCAACGCCTCGCCCCCGCGGACCTCGATCTCACGCCCGGTCCCAAGGGCCCCGACTATCCCTCGGACTGCGCTGTCGAGGACTCCCTCATCCACGGTATCGGCCGCGTCGAGCGCCAGGCCGCCGCCGTGCAGGTCTCAATGTCCCAGTGCATCACAATACGGGACTGTTCCCTCTACGACTGCTCGCGCGCCGGCATCAACTTCAGCGAGGGCACCTGGGGCGGGCACCTGATCGAGCGCTGCGATGTCTTCGACACCGTCCTGGAGACCAGCGACCATGGCTCCTTCAACTCCTGGGGGCGCGACCGCTACTGGCCCGCCCCGCGCCCCAAGCCCGGCGTGGCTCCGCTCGCAAGGGACCCCGCCCTGCCCTTCCTCGACGCGACCAAAACCACGGTCATCCGTGACAGCCGCTGGCGCTGCGATCACGGCTGGGACATCGACCTCGACGACGGCTCCTCGAATTACGACATCACCAACAACCTGCTCCTCTCCGGTGGACTCAAGCTGCGCGAGGGCTACCGACGCCGCGCCTGGAACAACATCGTCGTCAACAACTCGCTGCACCCGCACGTTTGGTATCCGGAAAGTGGAGACGAGGTCACCGGGAACATCCTCATGGCCGCGCCCCGGGGCGTGGAAACCCCGACCGACGCGGCGCGCGGAAAGACGGTGGATCGCAACTTCTACCACTCCGGCGATCCAGCCGCAGCCGGGAAATTCCTCCACTTCGGCTGGGACGCGAACTCCCTCGTCGGCGACGCACGCTTCGTGGATCCCGCCTCCGGGGACTTCCGCGTGAGGGAGGATTCTCCCGCCCTCAGGCTGGGCTTCAGGAATTTCCCAATGGACCAGTTTGGCGTGAAAAAGCCCTCGCTGAAGGCAATCGCCAAGACCCCTGTCATACCCGCCCTGCGCTTCGTTGTCCCGGCCTCCAGCTCCGGGGGCGCAATCACCTGGCTGGGTGCCACGGTCAGGGGCATCGAGGGGGAGGAATTCTCCGCCTTTGGCACTGCCAGGGAGGATGGCGGCGTCCATCTCGTCAAGGTCCCCGCCGACTCCGCCGCCGCCCGGCTGGGCCTGGCACAGGGCGACCTGATCCAATCCATTGACGGAAGGAAAATCAGGACGGCCGCCGAACTGCCCAAGCACACCGCTCCTGCACCTGTCGAAGGCATGCGCATCACCCTGGTGCGTGCGCAGCAGGAGATGACCTTGGGCCCCGCCCCGCTGGGGCAGGGCCCGGTGCCAGCACCTGCCACGAAGGCGGTCTCCACCTACTGCAATCCGCTCCCCCTCCCAAATTATCCTCTCGGTCGCTCGGCACGCACCGTGAGCAACGGGGACCCCAGTGAAGGCAATGCCCTCTGGCTCTTGGGAAGGAAGGAGCAGTTTCGCGAACTCGCCGACCCGTCGGCCCTCTGGCATGAGGGGAAATGGTACCTTTATCCCTCCGTCGACATGGCCTGGGTGAGTGAGGACATGGGCGGGACCTGGACGCATCGCCCACTCAACATCCGCGATGTCGGCTATGCCCCGACGGTCGTGAAGCGGGGCACACAGTTCTTGCTCCTCGCATCCGACTCGGAGCTGTACGAGGCATCGTCTCCGCTCGGTCCGTTCGCCTCGCTCGGGCGCATGCAGGTGCCGAAGGTTTCCGGCATGCCCGGCTTCACCGACCCGATGCTCTTCGCGGACGACAATGGACGCCTGTACTTCTATTGGGGCTGCACAAGAGCCGGCGGAATCTGGGGCGTTGAGCTCGATGCCGGACACCCCACCAGGGCACTCTCTGTGCCCCGCGAACTGATACCGTTCGATCCGCAGGGGCAGCCCTGGGAGGCCTTAGGCGAATGGAACCAGGACCCCACGGCGGGCTGGGTCGAGGGAGCCTGGCTTCTCAAACGCCATGGAAAGTACTTCCTCACCTTCTCAGCCGCCGGCACGCAGAACCGCAGCTATGCGATGGGCTGCTACGTGGCCCAGTCGCCCCTCGGCCCCTTTGCGCCCCAGAAGCGCAATCCGATTTTCCGCACCACGGAAGGCCTGGTGACCGGCACCGCACACGGGTGCATCGTCGCCGGCCCGGAGGACCAGGTGTGGACGTTCTACACCGTGCGCGCGGGGGTGGCCCATGGTTTTGAACGCCGGCTCGGCATTGATCGCGCGGAATTCGATGCCAATGGCGAACTCTTCGTGCCAACCGCCACTTCGCTCCCCCAATGGTTGCCCGGCAAGCGCCCCGCATACCCGGGAGGCGGCCCCACCGGCTGGCTTCCGATCAACGGGGGACAGGCAAGCCTGGGCTCGAGCTCGGCGCCCAATCTCCCGGGACGCCTGGCCGTGGACAACGAGCTGCGCACCTGGTGGCAGCCGGCAGCCGACGATGCCCAGCCCGTGCTGACGTGCCGCTTCAGTGCGCCGGCGCTGATTCGGGCGGTGCGCGTGGTCTGGCGTGACGTGGGCATGGATTCCAACCGTGGAGTGAAGCCAGGCCCCTTCCGCTATCGCGTCGAACTCGAGACCGCGAAGGACACCTGGACGACCCTTCTCGACCGCAGCGAAAGCTCCGAGGATTTCCTCGTGGACTACCGGGAGGTGCCCCCGACCACGGGACTGCGTGCCCGGCTCGTCCTGCTGGGCTGGCCCCAAGGCATCACTCCCGGCGTGGCGGAATTCACCGTCCTTGGAAACACCGTCGTACCGAGCCAGGCGGCCCAGGGGAAATAGGAGGTCCTGGAGACCCGAGGCCCGCCTGCCCGGGCCCCTTGCGGAATCTGCAATTCGCAATAACGGTATGGGCACCATGCCCTTTGCTGCTCACCTCCTCCGCCCCCTGCGGCCGCTGAGTCTCCTCCTTTGCCTGCTGTCCCTCACCCCTGCCGCACGGTGCGCGCAGGAAAGCCTGTCCCAGGTGGTGGAAAAGCTCCGCGCCGATGCTGGCCTGCCCGCCCTTGGCGGCGCACTCCTACGCGTCGGCCAGCCCGCCGAAATCGTCGTCTGTGGCACACGCAAGCGCGGCACGGAAACGCCAGTCACGGCCGCGGACGCATGGCACCTGGGGTCTGACACCAAGGCTATGACTGCGGTGCTCGTCGCCCAGCTGGTCGAAAGGAAGCTGCTCCGCTGGGACAGCAGCCTGGGCGAGCTCTTCCCGGACCTCTCCGAACGCCTGCCCCCGGCGGTCCGGGGCATCACCGTGGACCAGCTCCTCCACCACCGTTCAGGACTTCCCGCAAATCTCAGCTGGTGGGGGTATGAGAATGACAAGCCCCTCCCCGAACGACGCCGGCAGGTGCTCGCCGCGCTGGCCAAGGTGAGGCTGGCCTTTGCCCCGGGCAGCGGCTTCTCGTATTCAAATTTGGGATA
>JAHFTI010000225.1 GCA_023265535.1 Opitutaceae bacterium | reverse complement strand
GGCCGCGCCATGGCCCCACACCTCCGCCGCGGCATGCTGGTGTCACTCGAGTCCACCAGCTACCCTGGCACCACCGATACGGACCTGCGCGCGGTTCTCGAGCTCGGTTCCGGGCTCAAGGCGGGGGAGGATTTCCACCTCGCCTTTTCCCCCGAACGCGAGGACCCGGGCAATCCCGACTCCGACGTGGCCCGCCTCCCCAAGATCGTAGGAGGCTTCACGCCGCTCTGCTCGGAGAAGGCCCAACAACTCTACCGGCGTGCGGTGCAGACGGTGATACCGGTCTCCAACTGCAGGGCCGCCGAAGCGGCCAAGCTACTCGAGAACATCTTCCGCTCGGTGAACATCGCCCTTGTGAACGAGCTCAAGCTGGTCTACGCGGCCATGGGCATCGACATCTGGGAGGTTATCAACGCCGCCAAGACAAAGCCCTTTGGATTCATGGCGTTTTACCCCGGCCCCGGCATCGGCGGACACTGCATTCCGGTCGACCCCTTCTACCTGACGTGGAAGGCCCGCGAATTCGGACACAGCACCCGCTTCATCGAACTCGCCGGAGAGGTGAACGAGTCCATGCCCGCACACGTGGCCCTGCGCGTGGCGGCGGCTCTCAACGCCAACCGCAAGGCGGTCAATGGCAGTCGCGTGCTCATCATGGGCCTGGCCTACAAGCCAGACGTCGACGACATACGCGAGACACCCAGCTTCCACGTCATGAATCTGCTCCGTGCGCAGGGAGCGGAGATCTCCTACCACGACCCCTACGTGCCGGTGATCCCGCCGACACGCGAAAACGCATCCTGGGCAGGCCTGAGCTCAGTGCCCCTGGATGAGAGGTCGCTCGGAGCGTTCGACGCGGTGGTGATCACCACTGCCCACAAGGGAATCGACTACGGTACCCTCCTGCGACATTCCTCGTGCGTGGTGGACACGAGAAACGCAGTGCGGGCGTCCCTGGGGGCGGTGCCCAAGGACCTTGAGGCCAAACTCTGGCTCGCATGAGCGCACATGCACCAGGTCAGGGTCAGGCCAGGGTGGCCGTCGTAGGCTGCGGCTACTGGGGCCGCAACCTAGTTCGCAATTTCCATGCCTTGGGCGCCCTGGCTGCCGTCGCCGACGCCACACCGGGTGGCCGCGCGCTTGCCGCCCAACTTGCCCCTGGGGCAAGGTTGGAGATCGACATTGCCCCCCTCCTCGCCGACGAGGCACTGGATGCCATCGTGCTCGCCTCCCCCGCGCCGACACATGCGGCGCTGGGCATCCAGGTGCTTGAGGCGGGCAAGGACCTCTTTGTGGAAAAGCCCATGGTCCTCAGCATGAAGGAAGGCCGGCTGCTTCAGGACGCGGCACGCAGGAGCGGACGCCTGGTGCAGGTCGGTCACCTTCTGGAGTACCACCCTGCGTTCCAGTCCCTCAGGACTGGCCTCGCCTCCGGGAGGCTGGGCCCCCTGCGCCTGCTTGAGTCTCGACGCTGCAATTTCGGGAAGGTGCGCACAGAGGAGGATTCGTTGTGGAGCCTGGCTCCTCACGACGTCGCCATGGTCCTCCGGCTCGCGGGCGGCGCCCCGGAAAAGCTCAGCTGTCATGGACTGCATGTGCTCGGCACAACCAGAGCAGATGCGGCGACTGCAGTGCTCACGTTTCCCTCGGGTCTGAACGCCCTGATCACCTGTAGCTGGTGCCACCCCGTCAAGGAACAGCGGCTCACCGTGATCGGCGACCACGGCGCGGCGGTCTTTGACGACAGCTCCACCGACCGCAAGCTCACGTGGCAGTCCCAGAGCATTGAATGGAAGGAGGGGCAACCCGTGCATCATAAGGCCCCCGCGGAACCTGCGATGATCGCCGCAGAAGAGCCCCTGCGCCTTGAATGCGAGGCTTTCCTACGTTCGGTACAGGACCGAACGCCCCCCCTCGCCGACCTCACAAGCGGACTCCGCGTGATCGCCGTGCTCGAGGCGTGCCAGGAGTCCATGAGGAATGGCGGCGCCAGTATGACACTCGATCTTCCCTCACTAGCATGAGCACACCGTACCAAGCCCACCCCAGTGCCGTGATCGACCAGCCTTGCGTGATCGGGAGCGGAACCCGCATCTGGCACTTCTCCCACGTCTGTGAACACGCGGTGATTGGCGCCAACTGCAACCTGGGCCAGAACGTGATGGTCGCCCCCGGAGTCAGGCTCGGCTCGAACGTCAAGGTGCAGAACAACGTCTCGATCTACTCGGGCACAATCGTCGAGGACGACGTTTTTCTCGGGCCGTCATGCGTGCTCACAAACGTCTCAAACCCTCGTTCACAGGTGGTGAGGCGCAGCCTCTACGAACAGACCTTGATCCGCCGCGGCGCGAGCGTGGGGGCAAACGCGACAGTGGTCTGCGGTGTCACCCTGGGCCGCTACTGCCTGATCGCGGCGGGAGCCGTCGTCACCCGCGATGTGCCCGACTATGTCCTGGTGAGCGGCGTGCCAGCACGCAGCCGCGGCTATGTGAGCAGACACGGCCATCCCCTTCGCCGTCCCGTGGACGGAATCTATACCTGCCCCGAAAGCGGGTTGCGCTACAGCGTGGATTCGTCCGGGCGCATGCGTTGCCTCGACCTCGATGAGGAATCTCCGCTGCCAGACGAAATGGCGAAGGGAACCCAGCCTTACCGGGCCTTCAATCCCCAGCCCTAAGCAGTCCCGACCGCAACTCCTCCCCCCTACTCCTACTTCTCACCGTCCCCCAGCCATGGCTGTCCCCCTCCTCGACCTCACACGACAGAACAGCGCCCTGCACGCCGCCCTGACCGAGGCCTTCGAGCGCGTACTCCGCTCCGGCCATTTCATCATGGGACCGGAGGTGGATGCCTTTGAAAAGGAATGCGCCGCCCACCTCGGGGCGACTCACGCCGTGTCGGTTTCCTCGGGAACGGACGCGCTGCTGCTTTCGCTCATGGCGCTCGATATCGGCCCCGGAGACGAGGTGATCTGCCCGAGCTTCACCTTCTTCGCCACCGCAGGAAGCATCGCCAGGCTGGGCGCCATTCCGGTGTTCGCCGATGTGGACCCGATCTCCTTCAACCTGGACCCGCAGGATGTGCAGCGACGGATCACCCCGCGTACGAAGGCAATCATGCCGGTCCATCTTTTCGGCCAGGCTGCGGAGATGTCCCCGTTGCTCGAGCTTGCGCAGGCACACCGCCTGCGGGTGATCGAGGATGCCGCTCAGGCCTTCGGCGCGCGTTTGGGTGAGCGGTGTTGCGGAACGCTAGGCGACCTGGGCACCTTCAGCTTTTTCCCCTCGAAGAACCTGGGAGGCTTTGGTGACGGAGGCCTGGTGACGACTCAGGACGACAGCCTGGCCGACCGGCTGCGCCTGCTGCGCACCCACGGCAGTCGTCCAAAATATTACCACAGGGAGGTGGGCGGCAATTTCCGCATGGACGCCCTGCAATGTGCGCTGTTGCGGGTGAAATTGCCCCACCTCGAAGCCTACACGGAGGCGCGCAGGAGCCACGCCCGTCGCCACAGCTCGGCCCTGGCTGCATTGCCCGGAGTGCACCCGGCGCAGCTGGCCACCCCGGATTCACGCATCGTGCTCCCGCTCGAGCTGGAGGGGCGCAGGCACATCTGGAACCAGTTCACGCTTCGTGTTCGAGGCGCGGGCAGGCGCGACTCCCTGCGTGATCACCTCGCGGCGAGGCGCATCGGCACGGAAATCTATTATCCCCTCCCCCTCCATCTGCAGCAGTGTTTTTCCCAGCTTCCCAAGGTGTCGATCCCCGTCACCGAGGCCCTCTCACAAGAGGTGCTCAGCATCCCGGTGTTTCCCGAGCTCACCCTCCCTGAGACCGAAGAACTGGCCCAGGCGATCAAGGAGTGGCTGTCATGAAACGGGAAGGCCTGAACATTCCCCTGGCAAAGCCCTCGGTCACGGAGGAGGAGATCGAGGCCGTGGTGAGGGTGCTGCGCTCAAAAGCACTGGTGCAGGGCAGTGAGGTCGCAGGCTTGGAGGCGGAAATCTGCCAGCTGACCGGTGCCAAGGCGGCTGTGGCCGTCGCCAACGGGACAGTCGCGCTCGAACTGGCCCTGCGTGCGCTTGGGGTAGGCCCCGGCGACGAGGTGATCGTGCCCGCCTTCTCCTTCATGGCGACGGCGAACGCAGTGGAGTCGCGGGGCGCGAAGCCCGTGTTTGTCGACATCAGTCCCGACACCTTCAACATTGATCCGACCCTCGTCGAACGGGCCCTCAAGCCGCGCACCAAGGTGCTCATGCCGGTCCATGAGTTTGGGCTTTGCAGCGATATGGCAGCATTGTGCGACCTGTCCCAACGCCACGGCCTCCCTTTGCTGGAGGATGCAGCCTGTGCGATCGGCTCGAAACTGGACGGAAGGCACGCGGGCAGCTTTGGCATCCTGGGCACGTTCTCCTTTCACCCCCGCAAGATTGTGACCAGCGGCGAGGGTGGAATGATCCTGTGCCAGGATCCGGCCCTGGCCGACAGGCTGAGGAGCTTCCGCAACCATGGCATCAGCCCCGGCACGACTCCTGCCAGTTTTCAGGAGGCGGGAACCAACGCGCGGCTCACCGACTTCCAGGCCGCCATGGCCAGGCCGCAGCTTCGCCGCATCGAACACTCCATCGCCGCCAGGACCGCGGTGGCCCAGCACTACCTGAAGCACCTGCATATCGAGGGAGCGAGACTGCCCTCGGTTCCTGCAGGGCTCCGCCCCAACTGGCAGACCTTCCATGTGGTGCTGCCTGACAGGCTGGTCCGTGACGCGGTGATAGCGACCCTCTCCAGCCAGGGAATTGGAACCAATTTCGGCGCGCACTGCATGCCCGCCCAACACTACTACGTGGGCAAGTACGGAATTGATGCTCGCACCCGCTTCCCAAACGCGTGGAATGCGTGGAGACAGGGACTGGCCCTGCCCATATTCGAGGAACTGTCCCCCGAAGAACTCTCGTATGTCACGGACGCTTTGAATTCACTCTCCTGAGGCATGATCACCGGAAAGAAAATCTTCATCACAGGTGGGGCTGGCTTCATCGCCAATGCGCTGCTGCAGCGCCTGCTCGCCAACAACCTCATCACGGTCTACGACAATTTCCATCGAGACACCCTGACCGGCTCCGGCCTGGCGAACCATCCCAACCTCCGCATCGTCCGGGGCGACGTGCTCGACTACGCGGCCCTGCGGGATGCCATGGCGGGGGCGGAGATTGTCGTCCATGCGGCGGCGATCGCGGGCATCGACACGGTGATCAGGATGCCCGTGCAGACCATGCGCGTGAACATGATCGGCACCGCCAACATGCTCGAGGCGGCACGCGAGAATGGGGTGAAGGACCGGGTGATTGATTTCTCCACCTCGGAAGTCTTCGGCTCCATGGCCTTCCGGGTGAGCGAGGCGGATTCCACGGTGGCAGGCTCCGCCGGCGAGGCCCGCTGGACCTACGCCGTTTCGAAGCTTGCGGGCGAGCACCTCGCGCAAGCCTACCACAAGCAGTACGGCCTGCCCACGGTGACGCTGCGTCCCTTCAATGTGTACGGCCCCGGCCAGACCGGCGAGGGCGCCATCCAGGTCTTCATCAAGAGGGCCCTGCGCAACGCGCCCCTGCACATCGATGGCGATGGCAACCAGATTCGTGCCTGGTGTTATGTGGACGACTTCGTCGAGGGACTGATGCGCTGCATCGAAAACCCCAAGGCCCTCGGCCAATCCTTCAACTTGGGCAATGCCCGGGCCGTGATCACAATCCTGGGACTGGCGGAGGCGGTCTGCAGGGTCCTCAACTCCAAGAGCGAGATTATCTTCGATCCGCCCCTCTCGGCGGACATCGCCGTTCGCATCCCCTCGGTGACAAAGGCCGCCGAGCTGCTGGACTTCAAGGCCAAGGTCGACCTTGAGGAAGGCATCCGCCGCACCGCCAAGTGGTTTTCCGAACAGAAGGAATAAGCATGCGCCCGATCCGACCGTTCCAAAGCCACGGCGACGGCAGCTTTTCCGAGTCCGACCTTCGAAAACGCGGCGGGCACCTGGTGATCGAACGCGGGGTGATGGTCTTCCATCCGGAGACCATCAGCCTGGGCGACAACGTCTATGTGGGACACAACACCATCCTGAAGGGATACCACCTCAACGAGCTGGTCGTGGGGGACAATGTCTGGATTGGGCAGGATTGCTTTCTGCACTCTGCGGGAGGCATCCGCATCGGCAACAATGTCGGAATCGGGCCGAAGGTGATCATCCTCACCTCCAGTCATGCAGAGAACGGCCGGCTGGTGCCCATTCTCTTCAGCGACCTGGTCACGGCACCCGTCGTGATCGAGGATGACGCGGACCTGGGCGTGGGCAGCATCATTCTGCCTGGAGTGCGGGTTGGCAGGGGCGCACAGGTGGGGGCCGGCAGCGTCGTCACCTCTGATGTGCCCGATTACGCCATCGTAGCCGGGTCTCCCGCGCGCGTGCTGCGGTACCGGGATGACTCAACCCCGCGGAAGCCATGATCAGAATCGTGGATTACGGGATGGGTAACCTGGGCTCCATCCTGAATCTCTGCCGCTACCTCGACCTACCGGCCGGACTCTGCCGCACGCCGGAGGAAATCGCGCGGGCGGAGAGGCTCATCCTCCCGGGAGTCGGCTCCTTTGATTCCGCCACACGCAAGCTCGCCGAGCTGGGCCTGGATCAGGCGATCAGGCAGGCCCACTTTTCGGGCAAGATTCCGCTCCTCGGCATCTGCCTGGGCATGCAACTCCTGTGTGACTCCAGCGAGGAAGGGCTCACGACAGGCCTCGGCCTGATCCGCGGCAGGGCGCTCAGGATCGTGCCTCCGGCCGAGGGTGTCGAGAGGCTGCTGGTGCCGCACATGGGGTGGAACACCGTGACCCAGCGTCCCGAGTCCCGGCTCCTGGCGAACCTCCCGCAGGATCCACGATTTTACTTCGTGCACTCCTACCACGTGGTTTGCGACGATCCCGCCGACAGGGCTGCCACCGTGCAGTATGGCTCGCC
>JAHFTI010000224.1 GCA_023265535.1 Opitutaceae bacterium | reverse complement strand
TTCCCCCTCCCGGTACCACAGTAATGCCAAGGCTTCACAGGCGTACAGAGGGTACGGTAGTGGAGCCTTTCTTTTTGCCAAAAACCATTCCAGCCCCCCACTGGCCCCCCATTATGAATTTACGTCCCCTCTTTCCTGGGGGGCGGCATGAGCGGCAACCCTTCACAGAATCGGGTCATGCCCCACGACCTTGAGGCCGAGCAAGCGGTTCTTGGTGCTTGCCTGCTGCGGCCCACCTCGGCGCAGGAGTTTTTGGAGGGCGTTCGGCCTGAGCTGTTCTACTCCCCCGCCCATCGCGCCATTATCGATGCGATGCTCTCGCTCCTGTCCGACGGGACGCCTCTTGATCTGCTGACGCTCAGTGACTGCATGGGCGCGAAGGGCAGCTTGGCGCGGGCTGGCGGGCCGGTCTACCTGGCCGAATTGACGGGGTCGCCGGTGAGCGCGGCCAACGCCAAGCACCATGTCGGCATCGTGCGCGGGCTCGCCCAGCGCCGGGCCATGATTGATCTGGGCATGGGGCTGGTCGACGCCGCCTTTGACCGCACGGCCAACCCCGCAGCGTTCGCGGCCCAGGCCCAGGGGACCATTGACCAGGTCCTTGAGGACCGCGTCAACGTGCCCTCGCAGCGCCCAAGCCAGGTGGCCAAAGAGGCCTATGCCTACGCCGAGCGCATGCAGCAGGGCCACGGCGACCTCATCAAGTCCTCGCTCTACGGACTCAATAGCCTCATCGGCGGCTACGCGCCGGGCGAGATCACCGTCATTGCCGCCCGGCCCGGCGTGGGCAAGACGGCCTTTGCCCTGTGCGAGGCGGCCTATGCACTCAAAAAAGGCCGCTCCGTCGGCATCATGAGCCTGGAAATGCGCGCCGCGCAGCTCGCCCTGCGTTTCTTCTCCCAGAAGGCCTCGGTCAACGCCCAGCGCTTCCGCGACGGCCAGCTCTCGCCAGAGGACATGCGCAAGGTGCTCGATGGCGCGGACTGGTTGACCAAGCAGGAAGACCGCCTGCGCCTGTGGGACCGCCCCGGCCTGACCCCGAGCGAGCTGCGCGCGCAGATCCGCAAATGGAAGCGCGAGATCGACGTCAGCCTTGTCGTCGTCGACTACCTCCAGCTCATGAAAGCCGACCAGCGCAGCCACTCACGTGAGCAGGAGGTGGCGGAGATTTCCCGCGAGGTGAAGAACGCGGCGCTCGAATACAATGTCTCCATCCTCGCCCTCTCGCAGTTGAACCGCAAGGTCGACGACCGCAAGGGCAAGCGGCCGCTGCTCTCCGACCTGCGCGAGTCCGGCGCCATTGAGCAGGACGCGGACATCATCATCTTCATCGTGCCGCCGGAAAAGCCCGGCGACCTGGACGTGCTGCCCTATGAGCTGGACGTGGCCAAGGGCCGCTCCAACAAGGTCGGCACTGCCGAGGCCTACTACCAGCGTCCGTACCTTCGGTTCGTGAACCGCGACTACCAGCGCCGGGGCGAGGGGGACGACTGATGCCCACCGTGCCCGCCGACATCAAGCCCGTGGCCGTGTTCCCGGCCCCCATCGGGAAAATTAAGGTTAAGCGCCTGAGCGTTTATCCTGCCGAGCACTGGGAAAAGTGGGGCGGCGAGCCGGGCCTGTTCCGTGTGATGGTGGGCGACGCCTGGCTTGCGCGCAAGGACGAGCGGGCCTGCTTCTACGACATGGACGGCCTGGGCGAGGTGCTGCGGCGCTGGGGCCTGGGCGCGCTTGGCTGCGACGGCAAGCCGGACCCGCTCGCCGTGCTGCCTGATACCCCGAAAGCTACACCCGTCTGGGCTTGCGACGATCCGGCCACGCCGGATCTGGCCACCCGCACGCGCACCATACCGTTTCAGGACGACGGGGGATTCTGGTGCGTTTGGGTGTGGCACCGTCCGGCCCCTGTGCTTCTGTCCAACCTGGCGCTGCGGAGGGGGAACGATGGGCGCTGACGCGGTCCAGCTCACCCTCTGCCCGCAGGATCTGCGCGAGGCTGTGGAAGTCATGCTCCAGGAGCTGGACTACATGGGCCTTGTGGTGGGGCTCATCCCCGCGCCGGAACGGACATTCAGCGATTGGCAGTGCGTGCGCGCGGTCTGGGGCCACAACCCTGGCTGGTACCGCGAGCTGTGCGCCATGTACCCGCGCTACCGGCGCAACCGGGCCGCCCGGTTCACGGACTCCAAGGTGAAGCGCGGCCGCGTGGGGCAGGTGCTCCGGCAGATGCTTGGCGGCGGCGCGAACAGCTACCTGGCGGAGCCGCTCCTGGCTTTCGCCCGGGAGATCCAGCGCGACATGGCCGCCGAGGCGCAAAAGGAAGAGTTCCAGCCGTGCTCGCCCATGGTGGGCGGCGCTTCGGGCGCAAGGGAGGCCGCATGCGGCTTCTGATTTCCGAGCAGTGGGGCGCAGGCATGCGCCAGGAGGGTGCAATGGGCAGGTTCGCAACTGCACGCTTTGGCCGGCGTTGGACAGAGACGGAGCGTGGGCAGGCCATCGGCTACGCAATCATCGCGCTCATGTTCGTGCTGTACATCTCGTTTATCGCATGCGGCATCGTCGAGCACACGCGGATGATGGACCAGCGGGCGACGACCTGGGTGGGGAGGCCGTGATGGGCAAGACGAAAATCCCCTGGGCCGATGAGGTACTGAATCCTGTGGTGGGTTGCTCGCCGTGCTCGCCGGGCTGCGCGAACTGCTACGCCGCGCGCGTGGCGCACCGGTTGGGGCAGAATCCGGCCACGCCGCAGTATGCTGGACTTACCCGCATGGGCGCCAACGGGCCGGAGTGGACGGGCGAGCAACGTTGGTTGCAACATGTGTGGAAAAAGGCATGCGCTAGCCTCGCCAACGTTCAAGCCGGTACCGTAGTGTTTATCGGCAGCATGGCCGACATATTTTACAATGTGGGAAATAACAGGTGGGTGTGGGGACATCTCGCGCATCTGGCGTACATCAGGCCTCACGTTGAATTTGTGTTAGTCACCAAGCGAGTGGAGAATTTGCTGCGCTTCGCTAATTGGGTGGTACGTAAGACGCACTACTCTCTGCCCAATATTACCGGCGTGGCCACGTGCTGCACCCAGGCCGAAGTTGACCACAACATCCCCATTCTGTTCGCCGCTCCCCTTGCCAAGCGCGCTGTGTGCCTGGAGCCGCTGTTGGAATCTGTTCGCCTGACGTCTGCCCTGGCTCCTGGATGGGATGGGGACATCCGCAAGAAGCGCCCTGTGCCGCGCCTCAACTGGGTCGTCACCGGCTGCGAGTCCGGCGCGAATCGTCGCCATGCCGAGACAGACTGGTTCCGCAGCCTGCGCGACGAGTGCGTGGCCGCCAAGGTGCCCTTCATGTTGAAGCAGATGGAGGTGGCTGGGCGCGTGGTGGAAATGCCCGAGCTGGACGGCAAGGTGTGGGACCAGACCCCGTGGGGGGGCCGGTCATGAGCGCCTCATTCCTGCACGGGCTCGGCGCGCACGCGGCCCTGCTGTACCTGGACGCCGTGGTCAAGCAGCTCGTGACCCATCCGGGCATGACGCAGACCGACAAGGCGCTCCTGGCCCAGGCTGGGCTCACCCTGTCCGAGGTGCGCGCCAACCACGCGCCCGCGAAGGTGCGGCCCGCGATCCAGTTCAACCCTTGCCTCCGTATTCCGGGCGAGCCCTTCACCCCCATTTCCGGCCTGCCCGGTGGGTGGATGGCGGAGCGCGAGGCCGGACAGGAGGAGCGGCCATGATCGCCCTCTCCATCCGCCAGCCCTGGGCGCACTATATCCTATGCGACGGCAAGGATGTGGAGAATCGCTCCTGGAAGCTGCCGCCAAAGCACTACGGTCGCCGTGTGCTCATCCATGCAGGGCTGCGCCAGGAGCCCATGCAGGCATGCACGGAGGCGAAAGAGCGGGCCATGCTGCGCGCGCGTCTCCGTGACACCACGCCGCGAATGCTTGTTGAGGGCATGGCCCCGCGTATCGAGGGCAACATGCACCTGGGCGGCATTGTGGGCGTGGTAACGCTCCTTGGCTGCGCCAGGGACAGCCGCTCCCCGTGGGCTGAGTCCGGCACCTTCCATTGGCTCCTGGCCGATGCCCGGCCCCTGCCTTTTCACCCTTGCAAAGGCCGCCTCGGGTTCTTCGAGGTGGAGTACCCGCATTCCGTGGAGGTGCCCCGTGCCTGACGGTCTGCCCCCCAACGTCCGCCTGTGCGCCGTGGACCCGGCCATGCGCTGCCTGTGCCCGGCTTTGCACGCGCCGCACGCCCACTACCCCTGCGCGAACTGCGCGGAACGCCGCCAGCATGCCCGCGGCTGCGCCTCCAAGCCCTACGCGGGTGGGCCAGAGCCCAGGCCCTGCAACTGCCAGCCGCTCACAACCTGCGGCCCGTGTCCGCGCAAGGCCGTGCTGTGAGCGCGCGCAGCTACAGCCAGCACGCCTTGGAACGCATGGACGAGCGCGGCGTCACCCCGCCCATGGTCGAGGCCGTGTTGCGCGCCGGCGTGCCCGAGCCGGACATTAGCGGCTTGCCCCTGCGCACCTCGCTCTACGGGATCACGGTCGTGGTCGACGAGCGTGCCGGGCATGTCGTCACCGTATTCAACCGGCGCAACCCGCCCGCCCGGTTCTCGCCCAAGCGCCTGGCCAGGAGGCAGGGGCAAGCCAGGCGGCGCTACGAGCACACCCGCGACACGCAACAGATCGACGTGGACATCTTTTCGTAAACGAAAGGGCTGGATCGTTAACCAACGTGGCCCGCTAGTTAAACAAAGGGCCGCAAACGTAACCAAGGGGTTCGCCATGAGTGAGGACAAGGATTGCGCCGGGAGCTGTTGCTCCGCTGGGTCCGAGGGAGTGCGCCGCATCGCCGCTGAGCGCAAGCGGCAGGTGGAGACCCTTGGCTGGACCGCCGAGCATGACGCACAGCACGCGGGCGGTGAGTTGGCTCAGGTTGCCGCACTCTACGCGCTCGCGGCGAGAATCCAGGAGCGGTATGAGCGCGCCGGAGCGGATGCTGGCTCGGTGGCTGTGATGGAGCGGCTGCATTCCCTGCCCGATGAGACGAGCTGGCCGGATACATGGGCGCGGCAATGGTGGCGGCCCAGCTCCGATCCGGCCCGGAATATGGAAAAGGCTGGTGCGCTTCTGGCTGCGGCCCTGGATCGGCGCGTGGCGGCTGTCCAATCGGTTCCGGTTCCGGTGGAGAGTTGCCCTGAGGTAGCTCGGCTGCGTGACGAAAACGCCAAGCTCGGTGCGGTGCCCGCGTATCACCATCGTTCTTGCCCCCAGGCTTGGGCTGGCTCGAAGCGACTAAAGGCGAAGCCCTGCACGTGCGGACTCGAAGAGGCGATTGAGCTCGCTGGAATCCCAGGCCCGGACCTGGCCCAGCGCCTCGACCCGCCTACGGGTCAGCCGTACCTCGGCGTGATGGTCGTGACGGGCGGGGCCGAGGAGCGCGACGGGGTACCGGGCTATGTCGTGCGCTACCCGAACGGTGCCATCGACTGGACTCCGGCGGACGTGTTTGAGCTGTACTGCCTGCCGCTGGGCGGCTCTGTGGATGTGGCGGAGGGCCTGGCCGGGCTCCACGAGCTGATGTCCAAGAGCGGTGAGCTGGTGGAGGGTGCGCCCGAGCGGTTCTATGTCAACATCGGCGCGGGCCTGGACCCGTACGACAAGCTGACGGCCAGCAACAGCATGTTGGGACTGCTCTTGAATTGGGGCCAGGGCGGCTATGCAAACAGCGCCGCCTCGCCCGTCGTGGACGGCCTGCGCTGTGGCGATGACTGCCCCTGGCCCACGGAGGATGGGGATGAGTGCGCGCGCTTCCGCGAGGATCTGGAGGCCGACGTGGTCGCCGAGGTGGGCGAGGCCATGTCTCTGCGCTGCCCTAAGTGCCTCGCGGCCTATCCCGTAGTCCCTGCGGCGGAGGGCTAGGCCATGGGCAAGTCCCTCTCCCCCCGCGACTATTTGGGGCGCCTTCTGGGCCTGGCCGGGCATCTGGGCTTGGCTGGGCAGATGAAGCCCCAGGCTCTGATCCCCCATGAACGCATTGTGGGCAGGCACCACTGCGGCCCCGTGGGCAACGGCACGAGCCACCAGCGTAATCCGCGCAAGCGGTCCTGCGCCAACCGTCGCAAGGCCCGGCGCGCGGCCAAGGCGAGGAGGTGAGGGCGATGGGCGAGGAACTGAAACAGAAGGACTACGACGAAGACACCGTCGAGGATGATCTGGCCGAGATCGAACTGATTGCGGCGCAGAATGAGCAGGCGGAAGAGCCCGCGACCCATTTAAGGGAAGTTGAAACGGCGCTTGGGGTGCTGTGGGCCGCAGTTAAGGACTCCCGGCTCCCACAGTGGCGCAAGGGGCAGTGTTCCAGGGCGATGGAAGCCATACGAGGAGCGCTGCGCGAGCAGCTGTGCCCCGCGTGTGGGCGCGCTTGGATCTCCGCCCAGGCTGGGGAGAAGTGCCCATTTTGCCTCGCTAACGAGAGGTTAACCTGCATCCGTGCTCACGAAAGCCTCAATGCAGAAAGGAAGACGCGCGAGCTTGCCCTGGAAAACGCGCTCCAGCACATCGCCGGATCAACCACGGACAAGCGGGCCACTGAAATTGCGGGGACGGTTCTGGCGGGGGGGGCGCACACCCTGGCTGAACGGGTGCTCGGGGTGGAAGAGCAGCCGCGTACGCTCTGCCCGGCCTGTGGGGGCACCGGCTACAGCCTGGATGCCCACGAGGAGGCTTGCACGGCTTGCGGCGGCAGCCGCGCTGCAATGAGCCTTGGCGGGTGCGCCACATGAACGCCGACACCATGATCCTGCAATGCCCGGTGTGCTGCGCCGTGGTCCTGGCTAAGCGCATGGAATTCGAGCCCGCCGCCGCCGTGCTGGCCGTGGTGCCCTGCCCGGAGTGCGACGTGGTCGAGGGGCGCCCCCAGGGCGTGTGCCCGTCCGAAATGTACTACCTGGACAACGACTGTGAGCGGGTCCGCATCGACGCCGCAACCTTCTGCGGGGAGGTG
>JAHFTI010000223.1 GCA_023265535.1 Opitutaceae bacterium | reverse complement strand
TTGCGACTGCCAAAAGTGAGATCATGTCAACGGCCGCCAGCCGTGGCGTGGAACCAGCTGTCTTTTTGATAACGAATCCAGGGCCGGTGAACGCATCCGGGATGTTGGTGGTGATAGCAGACCCGATCTGCGTTCCATTCAGATAGAAGCGCAGGCTTGTTCCATCGTATGTGATGCGCAGCGTGTAGGCTGTGTTCGCGGCATATGCCACGCCGCTATCCGCACTGGTGGTAGACGACTTCTTGCTGAACACTTCCCAGTTTCCCGAGAGATTGGAGTGCGTGTAGTAAATGCCGAAGCCCTGCGCTTTGGCTCCCGTGTCCCCAAGGCACCCGGCCTGTACTTCATAACCCTCGGTAGCGTCAGATACCACAGACGGCGTGACGAACACGATGGAGACGTCCAAGTATGAAAGCCTGGATGCTCGAAGAAAAGTCCAGGAGCTGTATGCCCACTGAAGAGCCCCGAAGATTGCCGCTAACCCTGCCGACGTTCTCCCCGTCGTAAATTCAAGCGCACCGTTTGTTGTGGTCCATGCGCCGCCATAAGCCCCGTACAGGGACACACTAGCCCCAGCCCCAGACGCTGTCGCAGTATAGTAGTCCTGCTTGTGCAGAAAGAAGTCGTTCTTGAAGAAGAGCGTCTTGGGGTCGGTCAAAATCGTTCTGGCAGCCAATTGCAGCTGCGCTCCGCTCCACAGATAGGCTGTAGATGTTGCCCCTGTAATGTCAGCATCCGCACCCTGCGTGCCTCCACCGCCTGCCGGGGTGTCCAGGACATAGGTCCCTGGGCCTGTCCGTCGGAGATAGCCAGTGCCGGTCAACACAGCCAGAATGGCGGTAAGCTCGGCTGTGAGGGCCTGCTTGCTGTCCAGGGCAGCCTGCAGGCCGGTGGTGTCGGAGATGGCGTGGCTATGGGCATCCGGGGGGAAGCTTCCGGGGATGCCGGAGAGGGCACTGTAGGCTCCGGAGAAGGACGAGGTGCCGGCGCCGATCGCGGTGCGGGCGGCAGCGGCGTCGGCAGCGGTGATCAGGGCCCTGCCGGTGGCGGTCGAATCGCTGATCTGGGCGGCGGTGTGGGTGTGAGAGATGGCCGCGTAGGTCGAATCGTGATTGTGGGCGGCGGCGGCGAAGGCGCTGGTCGACTGGAGGGCGGCGCTGCCCAGGCCGAGGTAAGTGCGCGCCTGGGCGTAGTCGGTGAGGCCCGCGAGGTTCTCGCTCTTGGACATGTCACCACCCCCGGCGGTGATCGTTACAAATTCAAAGCCGGTGCCGGCGGAGTTGAGCCGGAGCACCTGGAGACCGGCACCAGCCGGGAACAGGGAGCGCGGGATCGAGCCGCTCAAATTGGCTGCATCAGTGCCGGTGGCGAAGTACCCCAGCGTGGGCTTGCCGGTGAGGCTGGCCCAGCTCCCATCAAAGAGGGTCGGCTTGCCGGAGAGGGATGCCCAGGAGCCATCAAACAGGGAGGGCTTTCCTGTCAGGGCTGCCCATGTTCCGTCGAAGAGTGCGGGGAGGTTGGCCAGGCTGTTGTAGGAGCCGTCGAAGTTCGAGGTGCCGGCGCCGATCGCGGTGCGCGCAGCTGCGGCGCTGGCGGCGGTGAGCAGGGCCCGGCCGACCGTCGTCGAGTCGTAGATGTGCGCCGATGGGTGCACGTGCGATGTCGGGGAGTACAGGCTCGCTGCGCTGGTGGCGGCGGCAGAGACTGCCGCGGCCTGGGCGGCGTCGGCCTTCGCCTGGGCGGCGCTGGGGGTCTCCTTGGTGGCCAGCTCAGCATTCAGAGCGGAGAAGTTCGCTGCAATGGCAGGAATTCCATTGTCGACCAAGTCGTCGATCGTGACTGGGATGATGGTGGCCATGGATCAGAGTTGGCGGAAGGTCTGGCCGGAGTAGAACGACCAGGTATTCCCGGTAAGGTCTGCCCAGCGTGTGCCGGTGGATTGCAGGACCCTTGCACCCGCCACGAGCCAGCTCTTGTAGACGTCGGGCTGCAGGGCGGAGGCGAAGGAGGCCTTCAGCACGGAGCTGAAGGCGACAGGCCGGAGGGTTGTGACGTAGCGGCTCACGAGATGCGGTCCGTGGGGAGCTCGGTGAAGGTGATGTCGCCGTAGACGGAGCTGAACGGCCCGAAGGTGGGATGGACCACCTTCAGGTCGTAGGTGTAGACGCCTGGGGCGACCCAGGGGGTCTCGGGGATGACGATCGAGATCTCGCCGTCGGGAGCGTTGTCCAGGACAATGCCACTGCCGATGGCCAAGCTGACCAGGGCTGCAGCATCCAGATCGGACGCCTTGCGCTTCACCATCATGAACACCGCAGCCCCCACCAGAGAGACGGTCTGGCCGTTCCGAAGGACTGTGGTCTGCCAGGAGCAGCGGCGGCCGCTCTGTGCGGTGATGTTCTGGAGTGTCATGATGGGAGAAGCGGTCAGGTTGATCAGGATACGGCGACGTCAGTGTCCCAGATGAGATCACCAGCCTTGGTCACCGCGATGTTCAGGGAGGCCTTCGAGTACTCGCCATTACCGTACTTGATGGAGCCGTCAGGAGTGAGGCGGCAGGGGAAGTCCTGCTCCGAAACCTCGGAGCAGAAGCCGGGGAGATCATCGACATCGGGCTTGAAGACCGTACCCAAGCAGTCGAGCTCACCGTTTTTGGCGCCGTTGAAGAAGGTCGGAATGCGCTTCACGTCGTCGACGGGAACGACGAACTCGTTGGTCGCTTCAGAGCGCTTGCGACGCAGGACGTAGAGCACACCCTTGGCATTGGGACGCTTGTAGTCCTTGGTCTGCTGGGAGCTCTTCTCCTCCACTTCGGTGGCCTCCAGCACGATCACCGGCTGGAAGACGGCCGCACTGGCGGCCACAGAGACGGCGATCACAGTGCCCTTGCGAGTGGCGGCGAGCGTGAAGGTATCGGCCGACGGAACCGTGGAGACCCAGTAGTAGCTCAGGGCCGTCACCCCGGTACCACCGGTGATGCTGACGAGCTGGATTTGCTGACCTTTGCGCAGGCCGTGGGCGGTTTTGGTCCACACGGACCCGATCGCGGCGGTGACGCCGGTGAGCTGGGAGTTGACCGGCTTGAGCAAAATCTTGCCGAGAGCCATGTAATGGGTGTCGGTAAGCTGGAAATCGGTCGGAGGAATGACGATGGGCATGATGATCTATGAGTTGAGTTGTGGGTTGGTGAAGGCTCAGGCCGGATCTTCGAAACGGAAGGTCACCGGGGCGGAGAAGGTCACGTGGTGGATGTCCGCATCAATGCCCTCCGGCGGCGCGATCGGCTCATGGTTGACCAGGCGAAACTGGTTCTGGGGATCGCGCATGGTGCGCTCATCCGTGGCGGTCCAGGAGCCATGTATACACCGGATCGCGGCGTCGACGGCCTCCAGGAGGGATGGCCCCTCGTAGATATAGCTGCGGCTGATGGCGACAGTTATGGTCTCCTGCAGCACCACGCGGCCTCGAACGGCGACCGGGGTGTCACCCTTGGCGGTGGTGATGACGATCACGAAACCGGTGGCCTTGCCGAGCGCCTCGGACAGGCGCACGGTGATGCTCGACTTCTCCTCGATGAGGATCTCATCGGGCTTCCAGGCAGAGAAGAAGCTGCTGTCACGCAGGAGCGCCTGGACACGGGCTTGGAGTTCGAGGAAGGGAATCATGGTCAGGTGCGGCGCATGGTGCGTTCGAGGAAGGAGGATGCCGTCTTCATGAGTTCGCTCTCGACGTGCGCGACGGAGGGCAGCGCTCGCGAGTCGGCGCGCACGGTGACGCGCGGGACCAGGCGGAAGTAGAGGATGAGGTTCTTGAAGCCCCCCTCGGCGCGCTTGCCCAGGTACAGGGCCCCGCCGGACTTCCCGCCGAGCAGCACCAGGCCGGGGATGACTCCGGAGGATGGACGCACGCCATAGGCCTCGGCGCGCATCGGAATCGCCAGCATGCGGCGGCCACCAGTCGGAAGGATCGTGGCACCATGCACCTTGGCGGCGAAGGCCGGGCTGGAGATGGCTACCACGGCTCTGGAGTCCGTCGTCTGGCTGGCGTCCAGGGAGGTGAGCTTGGCAACCCCGCTCCAAAAGTGCTGACGGGGCCAGCTCTTCTTGTTGGGGCTGTCGGCCTCACGACTGCGAAAGTGGGACCTGAAGATGGTCTGTGCCTGGCGGCCGAGAACGAGCATCAGGCCGCGGCGGCGGCCGGGGGCGATCTGGGCGCGGATCTGGTCGAGCTGCGCCGTGGCGGTGTCGGTGACTTTGAAGGTCAGGCTCATCCCTTGCCTCCAATCCAGCGGATCACGCCAGCGATTGAGTCGACCTGGACGGTGTCGCCAAAAATCTCACGTAGGCCCTCGAGGACTGCGCTGTTCGCCTTCGGCAGGGAGGCCTCGAGCTTCGCGTTGAAGGATTCGGCCTGGGGCTCGACCTGCTGGTCGGGCTTGATCACCCCGAGGGCCTCGGCCTCATCGCGGCTGACGTCTTCGACGCCCATGCCGGATCCGAAGTCGAAGGGGGGCCACGGGCGGCCAAACCGGGAGATCTTCGACCAGATGGGGTCATCCTTGCGGGCGATCATGCGGCCGCCATAGAAGCGTCCGCCGGCGGCGGCCCAGCGCTTCGCCCAGTCCCGCTCGCGATCGCGAGACTCGACGCGGATGAGCTCCTGGCATGGGAAGGCGTCCAGGACATCGCTGTCCTGACCAGCGATCCAGCTGCCGTACTCCACCGCATCCTCTTTCTGAAAATCGTAGATGAGCTCGAGGCGCTTCCTGCTGGTGATGTCGGTGAGCTTGCCGCTGTCGCCCGGTTGGGCGCCCAGGGCGTTGCGCATCTCGGCGACAAAGCGGGAGCGGTCCATGAAGGCCTTGCCCTGGTCACGGCTGCTCAGATCGAGCGCCTCCTGGAGCTTTGCCTGCATGGTGGTGAGGGTGTTCATCTTCTCCACGCCTGCGGAGAAGAAGGCCCGCTCACGCAGGCCTTGGGACAGCTCCTGCCACTGCGCCGTGTTCAGGCGCGAGGCCACCGGCGTCTTCGACGTGAGTCGATCGACGGCGGCGGCGATGGGCATTGGCTGGGAAAATTCCATGGATCAGAGGCCCGACATCGAGCTGCGGTTGCACTGGCGAGGCGTGGAAGAGATGACCTGGGCGCCACTCGGGGCCTGCGCGGGGGAGGTGCTGGCGGGGGTGACCGGGGTCTCGACGGCCCACTTGCCCGCGATGAGCTGCTCGATGCGCTTCTGCCAGGTGCGCTCATCCTCCCGCTCGGTCTCAGTCAGGGCCATGAGGAGGCGGCCCTTCATGAGCCGGATGACACGCTGGACGGCGAGATCCTTGAGGCTCGAGGGGATCGTGGCCGTGTCGGCGTTCAGGACATAGCGGCCGGAGAAGGCAATCGCCATGCGCAGCTCGTCGACCACCTTGCTGATGGTGGCCGGGGTGGGATCGACCTGATCGCTGCCGAGGGCCTTGGAGGCGAGGGCCTCGACGAGCTTGGCAGCGCGGACCTCGAGGAGGTCGGCGGCGGTGATGTTTGTCCAGGAGGGCATGTGGTGGGGAGCTGATGAGCTCTAAAAAGCCCCGGCCGGCGCAGGCCGGAGCTCGAAGAGCCAACCAGAGGGTTGGGTTAGCTGATGGTCAGCTGCTGGGCGCTGCCGGCGGCAGCGATGGTGTTCGAATAGTGCTCGACAGCGATGTAGATGAACTTGCCCTCCTCCTTGCGAAGGACACGGAACTTGCCACCGCCTTCGGGCTTCGTGACGAAGCGCTTCAGGGAACTGGGATCGTCCTTCATGATGCCGCTCTCACCGTAGAAGAAGAGCGCATGACTCGTGAGGATGCGGGCCTTGGCAGTTTCGGTGCTCTGGAACAGCGCACGAGTGACCTTGAGGTCATCGAGGCCGAGCAGCTCGCCCACTTGCTTCGGGGTAAGCGAAAGGCCGGCGTTGGCACCAGCAGTGTTCTGAGGAGCATACGCCTTACGGCGCAGGTTCCATGCAACCAGGGAGATCAAGCCGCGGTTCGGGAAGGTACCCGTCGCAAGCTGGAAGGCGGCGACGGCCTCACCCATATCATCATCGGGGTTGGCCGAGGAATTCCAGGTCTTCGCCGTATTGGTGGCGATGGCCTGCGCCTGCGTGGTGGCCCGACGATACTCGTTGCGGAACAGGCGAGTCATCAGACGGGAAACCACCTGCTCCTCGCTCACAAGGTCCTCATCGCGGTCGATACGGTACGCCAGACCTTTGTTGACCGTCTTCTCGTTGACGGACTCGCCGGAGTATTCGACGCGCTTGAAATCGGACCCGATGGCACGGATGTCATCGATGTCGGACAGGAAGAGCTCCTTGTTCTTGCCCTTCTTGAACTCGAAACGGCGCGCGACCGGGATGGAGGGCGCAATGTATTCGAGGAGTTCATCGAGGTTCTCGGAGTCCTTCCAGCCGGCGGTGTAGGCCGTCAAGGGCTCGGAGTAGGTTGAGGCACTCAGACGGGCCTCGTTGATGGCGGTGATGACACCGGGCTGAAGGGAGGCACCGTTGTCGATGGCCAGGGGAGCGTGTTCGTTGAATTTCATCGTAAAAAGTGGATGGAATGTTGGTTGAGTTGGGATGGTTCAGGCGGGGGTGTAGGCGGGGCTTACACGACCCACTTGATGGCGGCGATGGGATCGACCTCGATCTGGTCGCCATCCGCGGCGGCAGCCTTGAGAGCACGACCGACGCAGTAGTAGGTGCCGGCGGAGGCCGACATGGTTGCCACCTTGCCGTTGGCGGCAGGCATCAGGTAGTCGCCCGCGGCGATCGCAGCGGAGGCCACCATGATCTTCGTCTCCTTGGCGGAGCCGAGCAGGTCGACGTCGACAAAGTCACCGATTGCGGCGGCTTCGTCCGTGATGACGCCGATGGGTTTGTCGGCGGCACCAGCAATGGCGATGTTACCGGCGGTGGAGCCGATCTTGCCCAGGAGGTAGCGGGTGCTGATCACGGCATCCGCGGCATAGGCCTTGGAGCCGGGCCAGAAACCTT
>JAHFTI010000222.1 GCA_023265535.1 Opitutaceae bacterium | reverse complement strand
CCCGCCCGCGAGAACTTCAGGGCCATCGCCGCCCTCGTCGCCTCGCAGATTCCGGAATCGGTCGTCCTGCTCGCGGAGCTGGTCAATGCCGACCGCTCAGGCAACACCCTGGCCGCCCTCAATCACTCCCGCCACAAGCTCCGCGACTACGCGAACATCGCCCGCTGGAGCCCCGTGCTGCCCGCCGCCCTCCTGCTTCTCGTGGCAGCCTTCGGCGTGCGTTCACTTCGCGGTCTGCTGCTCTGGTGGGGCATTCCCTGCATGCTGTCCGGTGCCGCCGCCGCACTCCTCTCCCTGCCCACCGCCTCCGCCACGCACTGGCTCTTCACCCACCTGATCCTCCCTCAGCTCCCGCCGCAGATCCCGGCCCTCACGCTCGACACGGTCATCAGCCTGCTCACCAGTGCCATGGAGGTCGTCCTCAACGCAGTGCTCCACTACTCCGCCTGGCTGGGCCTGGGCGGCTTCATCGCCGTGCTCTTCTCCTTCCTCCTCAGGAGCCGGCCCGCGGACAGGTCGGCCTGAGGGAACAAAGTAAGGACGGCGGGAAGGAGTGACGGACGAGTGCGGCCTCAGCCCGTGGTGCGCAGGCCGCTTGCGATCGAGTTGATGGACACCAGCAGCGCCGGGAGCATCGCATCCGCGGCGGCCTTGTCGCCCGCCTTGCCCGCAGCGCGCCATTCGCGCAGGAGGCGGATCTGGTAGGCGTGCAGGGGCTTCAGGCCCTCGTTGCGGCGGCGCAGGCTGTACTCGAGGCGCGGGCGCCTGCTCTCGCGCACATGGCCGAGCAGCTCGGCGATCATGTCGACGGTGAGATGGTACTCCTCCTCGATCATGCCCATGATGCGCTCGCGCAGGGCGGTGTCCTCCACGAGCGAGGCATAGTCGCGCATGATGCCCGGCTCCGCCGACGACACGCTCGTCTCGATGTTCGCCAGGGCGTAGCGCAGGAAGGGAACCGTCTTGATCTCCTTGGCGAGGCGCTCGAAGGCGTCGGGGGCGCTGGCCTTGAGCTGCGCCAGCGCGGAGCCCGTGCCATACCAGCCCGTGAGGAAGAACCGCGACTGCGACCAGCTGAAGACCCATGGGATCGCACGCAGGTCGTCGAGCGTGGCGGCGCCGCTGCGGCGGGCCGGGCGCGAGCCGATGCGGCTCGACTCCAGCGCGTCGATGGGGGTCGCCTGGCGGTGGAAGGCACCGAAGCCCTCGCTCTCCCAGAGCCGGCGGTAGGCCTTGCGGCTGGCCTCCACCATGAGCTCGACGAGCGCGTCCTCGGGATGCCCGGGGGCGGGGCCGCCCTGTAGTTGAAGTGCGGATACAGCCGTCACGCCCGCAAGCAGCGACTCCAGGTGGTACACCGCGGTGTCGCGGTTGGCGTACTTCTGGGCGATCGTCTCGCCCTGCTCGGTGAGGCGCAGGTCGAAGGCGAGGGCGTTGGCGGGAAGCGCCTCCAGGAAGCGGTGCGTGGGGCCGGCGCCGCGGCTGATCGTGCCGCCGCGCCCGTGGAAATAGCGCACGCGCACGCCGCGCGTCGCGGCCGCAGCCGTGATCTCGCGCTGCGACTTGAAGAGGGCCCAGTTGCCGGCGAGCATGCCGCTGTCCTTGTTGCTGTCGCTGTAGCCGATCATCACCGTGATGCTGCGCGGGAACCAGCCCTCGGGGAGCGGCCCCTCGGGCAGCGGCGCCTGGGCCAGCGTCGCCTGGGTGACGGGATTGTCGAGGAAGTCGGCGACCATGGCAGGTGCGCGCACCAGGTCGTCGAAAGTCTCGAAAAGGGGAATCACGGGCAGCACGCAGGCCAGGCCGCCGGGGCCGCGCACGCAGAGGCCTGCGTGGCGCGCGAGGAAATACACGGCGAGCAGGTCGGACACGTCGCGCGTCATGCTCACGATGAGGGAGCCGAGACCCTCGGCGCCCCAGGTCTCGATGTGGGCTGAGACCGTGCGCAGGCAGGCGAGCACGCGCCCCGCCTCGCTGTCCTCGGGGAAGGCGGGAGTCTGCAGCACGTAGGGACCGGCGAGCTGCTCGCCCAGGAAGGCGCGACGCTGCGCCTCGTCCCACTGGCTGTACTGCCAGTCGGCGAGGCCGGCGGCCTTGAGGATCTGCTCCACGGCGCGCTCATGGGTCGTGCTGTTCTGGCGGATGTCGAGGGCGGCCAGGTGGAAACCGAAGCAGTCCACGTTTCGGATGACCGGATCGACACGCTCCAGGGCAATGCGCCGCGCACCACTGGCAACGAGCGACTCGCGGAGCAGGCGCAGGTCCTCGACCAGCTCGCCCGCGCACGGGTAGCTGCGCAGGCCGGGGTTGGGCGTGGTGCCGGGCAGGCACTCGAGGATGAGGCTGACCGCCTGGCGCCAGGGCTCATTGGGATTGCGGGCGCGCACCGCCTCGGCACGCGCGGCCGGCAGGCGCGCGGAAACCTTGGCGAGCAGCTCGGTGAGCTGGACAGGCACGGGTTGCAGCAGGTCGGAAAGGCTCAGCGTGGCGCGCAGGGTGTGCAGCGCGCGCGCATGCAGGCGCAGGGCTCCGGCGCGCAGCTCGCCGAGCGTGCGGCGGGTGACGTCCGCAGTCACCAGGGGATGACCGTCGCGATCGCCGCCCACCCAGGTGCCGAAACGGAGGCGCGGCAGTTTCGTCGGATCCTCGATGAGCTTGGGGTCGAAACCCGTGGCCTTCCAGGCGGCATGCAGGCGCTCGTCGACGAGGCTCAGGCTGTCAGGGAAGACGGTCTCGAAGTAATGCAGCTGCGCGGCGCGCTCGGCGTCCACGGTCGGCTTCTGGATCACGATCTCGCCGGTGCGCCAGAGCAGCTCGACAAGCGTGCGGATCTCGCCCTCGCTGCGCGCATGCTCGAGATCGGTCCAATCCTGGCTGCCATGGCGGCGCAGCGCGCGGTACAGCTCGCGGTGGCGCCGGATGATCGTCACGCGCTTCGACTCGGTGGGATGGGCCGTGAGCACCGGCTCCACCTGTGTCAGGCGCAGCACTTCTGCCAGGCGCTCCCCTGTCCAGCCGGCCTGGCGCAGCTCCCGCAGGCGGCGCCCCCAGAGGGCGGTCTCGTAGCCGATGCCGTTGGCGCTCTCCACGACGCGGCGCATGTGCGCGGCGGTGTTTTCCTCAACCATGTTGAGCAGCTGCAGCGCGATAGAATAGGCCTGCGCGTGCTGCTGGCCAAACTCACTCGGCCACCCGCGATCCTTGCGAAACCACGGCAGGCTCGCAGCCACATCGCCGGCCCCCGTCTCCTCCAACATGTCCCCAAGGCATTCGATCAGGATCTGGAGATCCGCGTCGATCTTGGCGAAACCACGGCTAATGCGCTCTTCGTAAGTGATGCGGGGCATGGAGATAGTCAGGACATTAAGGCTTGTTATGGTGGGAAGCGGGCCAATTTATGGGATTGGCGGCCGGTGGCAAGAAGTGTCGGGCGAACAGCAGGCAAGTCTCCGCCCCCAAAGTCGGCGGCGTTCACCGGCGTTGCCTGCGCGGCAGTTGCCGGAAACGAAACCCCGATGGGAATTTGACTTGGCGTGGCGCCCACGGGGCAACAGAAGCTCCTCGCATGCCAGACCTCACGCCCGTGACCCTTCTGTGCGGTTTTCTCGGTGCGGGAAAAACCACGCTGCTGCGCCACCTGCTCACCCAGAATGAAGACGGCCGCTGGGCTTTGGTCGTCAACGATGTGGGGGCGATCAACCTGGACGCCCGCCTGATCGGCGACCTGGTGGCGGGCAAGTCAGCTGCCGGCGAAGGAGCTGCAGCTGGGCAGGGTGGCTCCGAGGTGGTGGACCTGGGCAATGGCTGCGTGTGTTGCTCGAACAAGGACGACCTCGCCGAAACCCTCTGCCGCCTCGCCTCTGCGGGACGCTTCGACCACATCATCGTGGAGACCACAGGGTTGGCCGAGCCGGCAGCCCTCGCGCGGCTGTTTGTGCAACGCAATGAATTCGGCCGCAGTGTGACGGACTTTGCCCGGCTGCACGGGCTCTTCACGGTGATTGACGCCCCCGACCTGCTGCACCGCCTCGCCACACGCGACCGCAGCCCGACGGCCCCCGGAGCCGTGAAGCCCCTGATCGAACTCCTCCTGGAGCAGGCGGAGTGCGCGGACGTGCTCCTGCTCAACAAATGCGACCGTTGTCCCGAGGAGGACCTGGTGAGGCTGGAGGCGCTGCTCGCCGACCTGAATCCGCATGCCGAGCTTCTGCGCACCGAATACAGCCAGGCACCGCTCGAGTGGGTGTTGGGGCGCGCCCGCTTCTCGGCGACGACCACGCTGGGGGCGGCCCGCTGGATCAGCGACTTGAATGCCGCGGCACCGGTGTTGCCGGGCGCCCCGGCCCGGCGCCCCGCCGCAGTGCGCAGCGTGCCGGAATACACGCGCAGGTACGGCCTGCGCAGTTTCCTGTTCCAGGCTAGGAAACCCTTTGCGCGGGACCGACTCCTGTCCCTGCTCGAGCGCGGCCTGCCGGGCATCGTGCGGGCCAAGGGCTTCTATTGGCTGGCCGAGCGGCCGGACGAGATGGCTTTCCTCTCGCTGGCGGGAGGCGCCTGTTCCCACAGCTGGCTCAACTATTGGTGGGCCGCCATGGTGGAGAATGGCAAGGTGTCCCTGGACGACCGGCCGCCCCTGATTCGGGCCCTCTGGCAGGAACCGGCGGGCGACCGACGGCAGGAACTGGTCTTCATCGGGGTCGACTTTGATGAAGCCGCGCTGCGCCGGGCACTTGAGGCGTGTCTGGTCGATTCGTAAGACTATCTGCCACTTGGTGGAGTTTGCAGTTGCTCCTGACAGGGGGGCTCCGTTAAGCCTCACCAGTTCGCTGCGTCGAGCTCGCGCCACTGCGCGCTCCGTTGCGTTCGCAACCACGGCTGCTGCTCCCGCCATGAGTGAGCGCGCCAAAACCACAAGGTAATACCAACATGTCAGATACAGAACAGTCCGGCGCCCAGAGCCCCGCTCCCAGCGAGCAGGCCTCCGCCCCGGCCCTGTCCGCCGAGCAAGCTGCGCCCGCCCAGGTCGCCGCCCCTGCTCCCGCCAAGGACACCGCCCAGCCCGTCGTCGGCAGCTTCGGAACCACCCGTGGTTCCGGCCTCGCCCGCGGCAAACGCCCCGCACAGACCGCGGCCTCCACCGCCGCCTCCAGTGAGTACGCCCCGACCTCGATTGAGGTGGTTCGCAATGCGACCGCCTTCGTCAACCCCTTCGCCCCCGTCGAGGCTGCTCCCGCAGCTCCCGCCCCGGTCGCCGAGGTCAAGGCTGAGCCCGTCAAACAGCCGGAGGCCGTCCAGGCCCCCGTTGCCAGCGTCGAGTCCGCCCCCGTGGCTGCCGTCGAGGCCGCCGCTCCCGCACCCGTCGTCGAAGCCAAGTCCGCCGAGGTAGCCCCCGCCGCCGAACAGGCCGCGCCGGTCACCAAGCAGGCCGAGGCTCCCGCCGCGTCCTCCGAGGAAGCTTCCGCCACCCTCAACATCCTCCCTCCGGCCGAGACCAAGCGTCCCGCGCAGAGCTGGGAGAACCGTCCCGAGCGCGGCGAACGCCGTGAGCGTGGCGAGCGTCGTGAGCGCCGCGAAGGCGGCGAGGGTCGCGAGCGTGGCGAACGCCGTGAGAACCGTGACGAGGCCCAGGGCCGTGACGAGCGTCCCACCTTCCGCCCCGAGCGCCGCGAGGACCGCCGTCCCGCCGGAGCCGTCGGCCAGCCTGCAGCCACCGAGGGCCAGAAGGCTCCCGAGGCCCCCAAGGCCCCCGTCGCCCGCACCGAGGAAGCTCCCGCCAAGAAGGGCGGCTTCTTTGCCTGGCTCAAGGGACTCTTCGGCTCCAAGCCCGAGGAGACGAAGCCCTCCAACGAAAAGCGCACCGACTTCGATCCGCGCCGCAACCGCCGCAACCGCGGTGAGCGTGGCCGCGGCGGCGAGCAGCGCTCCGGTGGCTACAATGGTGGCTACCAGGGTGGCGGCCAGCAGCGCGAAGGCGGCTACTCCCACGCCGACCAGGGTGGCGAGGGCGGCCAGCGCCGTCGTCGTCGTCGTGGCGGCCGCGGCCGTCATGGTGGCGAGCGCGGCGACTTCCGCCAGGGTGGCGGCGAGTCCGGTGGCGGTTCCGCCCCCCAGGCCTAAGCCCCCAGGCATCCCGTTTCAAACGAAGCGCCCGCGCCCCCAAAAGGCCGGGCGCTTTTTTGTGTCCTGGTCGCGGAAGCGACACGGACATTCTCCAACTTCCGCCACAGGCCGCCTGTAGCAGCCTGCGACAAGGTCTGTAAGCTGCGCCTGCAGCAATGGTGGGCAAGCTCCGACATCCGACGTCCGTCTTCCGACATCCGATTTCCTAAATCTTCCTTCCCCCGCCGCCCTGTTCCCTTCAGCCTGTCGTCTCCCAATTTGCCCGGGCCCGCCACACGGCCCGCCACACCTTTCTCCCGGCCTCCTTCCCTGCCTCTCCATGGATCTCATCGTCAACGGCGGCAAGCCGCTCTCCGGAACCATCACGCCCTCCGGCAACAAGAACTCCTCGCTGCCCATCCTCTGCGCGACCCTGCTCACGAACGACCCGGTCACGCTCCACAATGTCCCCGACATCACGGACCTGGGCAAGCTGGTCTCCTTCTTTCGCTCGCAGGGTTCCCGGATCGACTGGGACAAGGATGCCGCGACCATGCGCGTCGACCACTCCAGCTTCCGCCCCGCGCTCGCCAATGATGAGCTGCCCCAGGACATGCGCTCCACGGTGCTGCTCTACCCCGCCCTCCTGCACCGCCTCAAGCGCCTCACCATCGCCGCGAACTCCAAGGGCTGCTCGCTGGGCGTGCGCGAGATCGACCCGCACCTCGAGATCCTCTCCGCCCTCGGCGCCGACGTGCGCGAAGGCCACCCGCTCGAGATCCTCCTGCCCGAGGGCTTCCGCGGCGCGCGCCACTGGACCGACTACATGTCGGTCACCGTCACCGAGAACTTCGCCATGGCCGCCGCCCTCGCGCGCGGCAAGTCCACCCTGATCAACGCCGCCAGCGAACCGCACGTGCAGGACCTCTGCGAGGTGCTCGTCGGCAT
>JAHFTI010000221.1 GCA_023265535.1 Opitutaceae bacterium | reverse complement strand
CGGAGGCGAACCGACCAGGCGGGACACGGCGTACTTCTCCATGTACTCGCTCATGTCGATCTGGATGAGGGCCTCCTGGTTGCCGAACATCTGCGCGGCGAGCTGCTTGGCGGTCTCCGTCTTGCCGACGCCCGTGGGGCCGACAAAGAGGAAGGAGCCGATCGGACGGCGCGGGTCCTTCAAGTCGGCGCGCGAACGGCGCAGGGCGCGGGCGATGGAGATGGCGGCGACCTCCTGGCCGATGACCACCTTCTGGATCTCGGCCTCGAGGTTGAGCAGCTTCTCGCTCTCCTTCTTTTCCATGCGCGAGAGCGGAATGCCCGTCCAGTCGGCGACCACCTGCATGACCAGGTCCTCGTCGATCTTGGTGCGCTTCTCCTCGCGGGCCTTCTTCCAGGCCTCGGTCTGCTCCTCGAGCTGGGCGCGCAGGTGCTTCTCGCGGTCGCGGAACTTCGCGGCCTCCTCGAAATGCTGCTCGGCGATGGCCTTCTCCTTCTCGCCGCACACGACCTCGATCTCCTTGCTGATGTCCTCGAGGTGCTGCGGGCGGTTGAGCGTGGAGATGCGGGCGCGCGCGCCGGCCTCGTCCATCACGTCGATGGCCTTGTCGGGCAGGAAACGGCCCGTGATGTAGCGGTCGGAAAGCTTGGCGGAGGACTCCAGGGCCTTGTCGGTGAAGATGGCCTTGTGGTGGTCCTCATACTTGCCGCGGATGCCCTTGAGGATGGTGATCGTGTCCTCGACGGACGGCGGCTCCACCTTCACGGACTGGAAGCGGCGGTCGAGCGCGCTGTCCTTCTCGATGTACTTGCGGTACTCGTTGAGGGTGGTCGCGCCGATGCACTGCAGCTCGCCGCGCGAGAGGGCGGGCTTGAAGATGTTGGAGGCGTCCATCGCACCCTCGGCGGCGCCGGCGCCCACGATCGTGTGCAGCTCGTCGATGAAGAGGATGATGTTCTTGGCGCGGCGGATCTCGTCCATGACGGCCTTGATGCGCTCCTCGAACTGGCCGCGGTACTTGGTGCCAGCGACCATGAGGGCGAGATCGAGGGTGATGACCTTCTTCTCGGCGAGGATCTCGGGCACGAGGCCGGAGGAGATCTCCTGGGCGAGGCCCTCGACGATGGCGGTCTTGCCGACGCCGGCCTCGCCGATGAGCACCGGGTTGTTCTTGGTGCGGCGGCAGAGGATCTGGATGACGCGGCGGATCTCGTTCTTGCGGCCGACCACCGGATCGAGCTCGCCCTTGCGCGCGAGCTCGGTGAGGTCGCGGCCAAAGGCCTTGAGTGCGGGGGTCTTGACCTCCTTCTTGTCGTCGCCGGGGACCCCACCGGGGCCGCGCGGCTGCTGCGACTGCGGGGGCTCCTCGCCACCGGGGCCGCCGGGGCCCTCGGGATTGCCGGGGCTGCCGGCGGAAAGCTGCGGATCGAGCTCGCGCAGGATCTCGCCGCGGGCGCGCTCGATGTCGATGTCGAGCTGCTTGAGCACGCGGGCGGCCACGCCCTCCCCCTCGCGCAGCAGGCCGAGGAGGATGTGCTCGGTGCCGACGTAAGAGTGGTTGAGCGCCTTGGCTTCCTTGCCCGCGAGGGCGAGGACCTTCTTGACGCGCGGCGTGTAGGGAATGCTGCCCTGGGCCTTCATCTCGGTGCCCATGCCGACTTCCTTCTCGACGGCTCCGCGCACGGTATCGAGGTCGAGCCCCATCTTCTGGAGCACGCTCACGGCGACGCCCTGCCCGAGCTTGATCAGGCCGAGGAGGATGTGCTCGGTGCCGACGTAGTTGTGATGAAAGCGGTCGGCCTCCTTGCGAGCCAGTGCCAGCACCTGCTGGGCACGCGGCGTGAAATTGTTCATGGGCTCCTGTGACATGTTTTTAAAGGGATTGAGGGTTCAGGTGGTCCGGCCGGGACGATCGTAATCCGGCTTCGGGAAGGACCAGAATTCGGTGCGCAGGCGGGTGGCGCGAAGGATGTCGCGCTGCGCCGGCTCGAACTGGCCCTTCTGGGTGTGTTGCAGGTGGCCCGGCTGTGCCTCGATGAAGAGGCGGTCGACGGTGGCGCGCTGCTCCGCGGGGAAGAGCCCGAGGTCCACGCCAAGGCGGATGAGGGAAAGGAGGTTCATTGCCTCGCTCGAGGAGAGGATGTGGCAATTCTGCAGGATGCCGTAGGCGCGGCCCATGCGGTCGAAGAGTTTCTCGGCGTCGGCCTCGAGCAGCTTGGCGCGGGCGTTTTCCTCGTGCTCGATGATGGACTTCAGCACGGCCTCGAGGCGCTTGATGATGTCCTCCTCGGTCTCGCCGAGGGTGGTCTGGTTCGAGATCTGGAAGATGGAGCCGCTGGCGTCGCTGCCCTCGCCAAAGAGGCCGCGCACGACCATGCCGAGCTGGTTCACGGCGCGCACGATCTTCTCCATCTGGTTGGAGATGACGAGGGCGGGCAGGTGCATCATGACGGAGCCGCGCATGCCGGTGCCGAGGTTAGTCGGGCAGGCGGTGAGGTAGCCGAGTTTCGGCGAGAAGGCGTAGTCGAGGGAGCCCTCGAGTGCCGTGTCGAGGTCGTTGATGACCGACCAGGCCTTGCGCAGCTGGAAGCCGGCGCGCAGCACCTGGATCCTGAGGTGGTCCTCCTCGTTGATCATCACGGAAATTGCCTGGTCCTTGCTGATGACGACGCCGGCCCCCTCCTTGGCGCCGCTGAGTTCGCGGCTGATGAGATGGCGCTCGATGAGGATCTGGCGTTCAAGCTCGGGGATCTCGTCGATGGAGAGGGCGTGGCCGCGCTTCATGGGCGTGGCGGCGGAGATGGCCTTGCGGCACTGCTTGACGATCTCGGCGCGCTCCTCGGCGGCGGCCCAGCCCGGGAAGGAGTGGCCGGCGAGATTGCGCGCGAGGCGGATGCGCGTCATGAGCACGATGGCGCTCTTGCTGCTCGTGCCGTCGGTCAGCTCGGAGGGGGTGTCGATGAGTGTGGAAAGTGACATGGTGCTTTCAGTGGGACTGCTGGACCGCGGCCTGCGACTGTTTCAGCTGCGTGATCTCGTCGCGGATGTGGGCGGCGTCCTCGTAACGTTCGGTGCGGATTGCCTCGTGCAGGCCGGTCTCGAGGGCGGTGAGGCGCTCGGAGAAGCTCTGCCGTTCAAGGGCGCACTTCGGGGTCTTGCCGATGTGCTTGTTGCCCTTGTGCATGCCTTCGAGCATGGGTTCGACCATTCCCTTGAACGTGTCGTAGCAGTTCGGGCAGCCGAAGCGCCCGTGCTTCTTGAAATCGGCCTGGGTGAAGCCACATTTTTCGCAGCGCAGCTCATTGCCGGCCACCGGCTCGGGATTGAGCGCCACCTTGACCAGCAGGTCGGCCAGCGAAAAACCGCTCGGGTCCGTCACGCCCTTGGCCTGCGCGCACGCCTCGCACAGGTCTATCTTATGCACCTTATTATTAATAATTTGGGTAAAGTGCACCGTAGCCGGCTTGGAGCAGATTTGGCACTTGAGATTGGAGGCCATGAGAGGGATTAAAAGGGAAGTACGTCTGTTGCTGGAGACAGTGTAGCGCGAGAATGGAGAATTTCCACCCTCTTGCACGCATCGTGCCAACGACGCCCTCACTGGCAAGCATCGCCGCTCATTCGTCTGCAAGTGAGACAGGATGACACACAGGCCTGTCTCACCTGTGCAGGCCTGTCCCGGATCAGCCATGGGTTTTGTTGCTTTCCACTTGCGGAGCCTCGCCGCTCCACTCCCCTTTGAGCAACCGCCATGCCACCCACCTCATCCAGCTCCCCAGGCTTCCGAGTGCTGGACCTGCTGAGCCTGCTGGCGATCGTGGGCGTGCTGCTTGTCCTTGCGCTCCCGCACCTGAAATCCAAGGCTGCGGTCGACCCGAACGTTCCCGCGCAGGGCGTGCCTTCCAAATAGGCAAGCCGGGTGGCCCCTGCCTCCCCTCGCCCGGCACTTCGCCCCCGCCGCCCCATCCCAAATCAAGTCCATCCTGAGAGGGACGGCCCGCCCGCCCTACTCCCGGAGGCCCGCACCAGAGCCCTTTCTAATACCACACAAAAGCGCTGCTCACCTTTCGCTTTCCGCTTGTCGTGGCATGGTTCAGGCAACAAATTCCCCCGTCACAACGATATGACTCCCTCAGCGGCCCCCACCGAACCTGGCAACACCTACATCATCGGCCATAAGAATCCGGACGCCGATGCCATCTGCTCCGCCATCGCCTATGCCGCCTACAAGGAGGCGCGCGGCGAAAAGGGTTACGTGCCCGCGCGTTGCGGCAATTCGAATGCGCGCATCGACACCATCCTCGCGCGCTTCAGGCAGCCCCTCCCGATCTACCTGAGCGACGTCACGCCGCGCGTGCGCGACCTGATGGTGACCGAGGTGAACTGCATCCACGAGCATGCCACCTGCGCCGAGGCCCTGGAGGTGATCGAGCGCCATGACCTGCGCATCCTGCCCGTGATCACGCAGGACCGTCGTGTGGTGGGCACTCTGTCGATCTCGCAGCTTTCCGGGCATTTTGTGCCGCGCATCCGCGCCCCGCGCGAAATGCGCAAGGTGCACACCAGCCTCGCCCACATCACGCGCGCGCTCAAGGGGCGGGTGCTGCACATTGAGAAGGAGGACGAGGTGCAGGAGCTCTTCGTGCGCATCGGCGCGATGGACGTGCGCTCCTTCGCGCGCCTGCCCGAGACGGACGGCATTCCCGCCTCGCAGTCGGTGATCATCGTGGGCGACCGCTGGGACATCCAGCAGCGCTCGATCCAGATTGGCGTGCGCCTGCTGGTGATCACTGGCGGCCTGGAGCCCGACCCCGAGGTCATCGAGCAGGCCAAGGCCAGCAAGGTGAGCCTCATCATCAGTTCCTATGATTCCGCCACGACGGCGTGGGTCATACGCACCGCCTCGACGATCGACCGCCTGATCGACCGCCAGTTTGTCTCGGTCAGCGCCGAGGAGCGCATCGCCGAGATGCGCAAGAAATTCAACCTCACGAACGCCTCCGCGTTCATGGTGATCGACGACACGGGCAAGCTCACGGGCATCCTGGGCAAGAGTGACATCATCAAGCCCGTGCGCACGAGGCTGGTGCTCGTGGATCACAACGAGATGTCGCAGGCCGTGCCGGGTGCGGAGAGCGTGACGATCTCGGAGATCATAGATCACCATCGCCTGGGGGCGCTCAACACGCAGCAGCCCATCCTCTTCATCAACGAGCCCGTGGGGTCGACCTGCACGATCATGGCGGACCTGTTCCGCCGCGAGGGGCTGAAGCCGAGCCCGGACATCGCGGGCATCATGATGGCGGGCATCATTTCGGACACGCTGAACCTGCACAGCCCGACCTCGACCGAGAAGGATGCGGGCATCCTGCAGTGGCTCTCGCTGATTGCCGGCGTGAATCCGCGCGAGCTGGCGGACCAGATTTTCTCTTCGGGCTCGGTCATCCTGGCGAACCCGCCCGAGAAGGTCATCCGCTCGGACTTCAAGGTGTACGAGGAGGACGGCGTGCGTTTCGCGGTCTCGCAGGTGGAGGAGCTGGGCTTCGGCAATTTCTGGAGCCATTCTGCGGAGCTGGGCCTCGCGCTCGAGCGCCTGCGCATCGACGAGAACCTGAATTTCGCGAGCCTGCTGATCACGGACATCAACACGCAGAACTCGCTGCTGTTGGCGCGCGGCGACGAGGGCTTCATCCAGCGGATCTCGTATCCCCATGTGGAGCAGGATGAAATCTTCGACATGCCGGGCGTGGTGAGCCGCAAGAAGCAGCTGATCCCGTACCTTTCGAGCCTCATCAAGGAGATGCTGGCGGACGGATCGATCAGCGTTTCCCGGTGATTCCCAGAGGGGCGCGAAAAAAAAGTGGGGGCGGGCGAATTTTTCTTTAAAAGCAGCGTTGACAAGCCCCCCTCCGGACGGCTCTTTCGTGCCCTCGTTCATTTCACTGCCCGATAGCTCAGTGGCAGAGCAGGTGACTGTTAATCACTTGGTCGCAGGTTCGACCCCTGCTCGGGCAGCCATTTTAACGTCAAAAACCCCAGCTTCCCTGAAGCTGGGGTTTTTTGCGTTAAAATCGCCCCGAGCGAAGCTGAGGCGCCACCCATAGAAGCCCCCCACACACAATGCCCGCCCCCAAGCCTCGCTATGGCACTACAGCGTGAGCGCCAACTGAAAGGATGGTCTCAGGGCAAGAAGGAGGCGCTGGCGCGCGGAGATTCGGGCAATTGCATGCCTTGGACATCGGCAGGCCTGCGCCAACAATCAGGCGAGAGTTCAGAACACAGGCCCCAGCGCCCCCAAAGTCCTCTGACGCCATGGCCACACACTCAGCGCAAGGCGAGGCGCCCAGGCTGTTGTTTAAGATCACAAAGTGTGATCTTAAAACCCGGCCGGGGCCGACATCGCAAGTACCCGTAGGTCCATTTCGGAGCGACAGCGGAGTGGCTCACAGTCGACGTTCTGGTCCGCAGAACTGGCTCGGCGTAAGCCCATGTGTTGATCGAAGGCGTTGAGTCTATGTCATGGCATCGACGGCGCCAGCGAGCGCTACGGCGTGCTTTTTATGATGTTCTGCGTCGAGTCGTATTCCAAGTTTCGACTCCCTGAGGTATTAATAAACGATGTGATGTAAAAAGGCGTGGTCTCTCTAGCCGCACCAACCAGAGCCTTGATTTCAGCCCGTGCATACTGCTTTCCCTCCTTCATCTTTATATAAAGCCTCAAGAATTTCTCGTCCGTCCAATCAGGAGCATTGGCAGGCATGTGGACAATTACCTTTTGCATATAACCTTCCAGGGGGGCTAGATACATCTGTTCATCATCAGACTCAAGCAGTCCGCCGCCTGATGATTCGATGGTAAGCTGCCAATCATAGTTCCTCTGCCCCGGCCTAATAACCAGTGGATCACGCACTAACGTAACCCGCAAATCACCGCTACTAGCCACACGACCATTAACCAAATCGAAGGTCGAGTGAGTTCCATCACACCGAAGAGACGCGCTGATGCTCTTTCGCACTAGCGTCTCCGCACCTGCTTTCTTCCACATACGGAAGACTTCAGG
>JAHFTI010000220.1 GCA_023265535.1 Opitutaceae bacterium | reverse complement strand
CAGGGGCGGGAATTCTTGAGGAGGCCCATGGAGTTCTGCTCGACATTGAGCCAATGGAACACGAGGGGGTGCCTATCGGAGTGGGTCGAGACCACGAACACCGTCTGGGCCTTGTTGGAGCACTCGATCCGCACGAACTGGCCGGGGAACAGGGCCTGCATGCGCTTCTGCAGGTCGCGGTAGCTCTGGGTGTACCAGGTCACCCGGGGGTAGGCGCCCATTGAGAAAATGCCAATGATGTCGCGGTTCACCGGGTCGCGATAGGCGTAGCCGTCGAAATCGTAGGCATTGTCCTTGAGCAGCACCGCACCGCGCTCGCCGGTGTCGGACTCGACGAAATAGGCGGCACGAGGGGTGCGGGGTTCGAGGTTGCCTGCGATCAGGACCTTGCCCGGGTCGTTGCCGGCGCCCAGGAACTCAGCCTGGTCCATGTCGAGCGGGGAGGCGCGCCAGGCCTTGCCGTCGAAGCGGTAGAGCTTGGGAACACCGGCGTGGAGGGAGATCGCGTAGGCCAGGTGTCCGTTCTTGTCCACGCGGTAGTGGGTGACGACTCCGTCGGGAACGGGGTAACTTGAGGCCAGGTGGGCCTCGTTGGCGTCACGCACATCCATGAGGTCGGACCAGTCGAGGCCGGCCCTTTCCCAGTTCACAAAGGAACCCTTCCTGAGCCGGGTGTTGAGGCGCTGGGGGCCGGCATCCTTGCCGTTGTTGAAGGGATCACTCTGAAGCCAGATGAGGGGCTGGCCGGGGAAGTCGTCACAGGCGCCCAGGAAGTAGGCGGCGCAGCCCTGGATCAGGGGGTGGGTCTCGGAGAGCTTGCGCAGGTCGGCGGCGAAGAGGCCGTAGTTGTAGAGTTTGTCCTTGATGACGGAGTAGATGACCGTGTGGTCGTCGACCCAGTGATAGGCGCCGGGCTCGATGGTGCCGTAGCCCGAGAGGAAGTCCGACTTCTTCGTGGCGATCTCATGGACGAGAAGCTGGGAGCGGTCGTCCTTGTCGGAGATCAGGGCGAGAAGGTGGGTACCGGAGTCATTGATGCTCGCAGAGCGGATCTGGGGGGCACGGAAAAAATCGGCCACCGGGACCTGCTGGTCGGCAGCCACGGGAACCAGGCGCGTGAGGTCCGTCGCGGGGGTGGCGGAAAGGGTCGCGGCGAATGCGGCAACGGCGAAAAGGCCCAGTGCGGCCAGGCGGGGGCGCACGAAGGCGGGAAACGGGCGAACAGGGGAGACGGAGGGAACACGCATGGCAAAGGGGTTCCACTCGATTGCTGCGGAAGTGCCTGTTCAGCAACAAAAATACGATGAACGCATCAGTTCCGCAGGCAGCGGGCAGCGGGCGGGCTGTGTGTGTGGTGGGGGGGGAGGCGGGAGGAGGGCGGCCAACTCGCAGCTGCCGGGCGGCAATGCGCTCCGTCAGGCAGAAAAAAGCCCGCCGCAGCGGGGGCTGCAGGCGGGCTTCGGGGAGAGGGCGGGCGGACGCACCTGGGTGGGAATCAAGGTAGCTCGTACAGCTCGACGAGCGAGACGCCGTTGCCGTCGTCCTGGCCGGAGACCTGGGCGGTGTAGTTGCCGGCGGGCAGGCTCAGGGACAACGCGGCGTCCTTGCTGCCGCTGGCCCAGGGGAAGGCGGAGACGGAGCTGAAAACCGCGGGCAGGGTGACGGAGTCCCAGTCGAGGTTGCGGTTCATCTCCTGCGCGTTGGCGGAGAAGAGGACGAGCTGCGGGTCGGCGAGCGTGCCGGGCACGTGGAAGGGCGCGGCGCCGATGGCGGGACCGCTGGCGCGCACGAGAAGGTTGCGCGGCTGCGTTCCCTTGATGACGAAGCCGGCGATCTGCTTGCCATTGCCCGAGCGGACGGGGGAGAGCGTGGACAGGTTCACGAGACGGCTCTCCGCGGCGTTGTCCACCTCGTACACCTCGATGAGGGCGATGCCGGTGCCACTGTTCTTTCCGCTGGTCTGGACGGTGTAATTGCCGGGGGCGAGGGTGACGAGCAGGGCGGCGTCCTTGCTGCCCTCGAGGAAGCTGAAGGCCTGCGTGGTGGAGAAGGCCTTGCGCAGGACGGCGGCGAGCGTGGCGTCGTCGGACCAGTTGTCGTTGGACGCGATGGCGGTCTGCCCCAGGAAGAGCGTGAGGACCGGGTCGGCGAGTGTGCCGGGCACGTGGAAGGGTGCTGCGGCGAGCGTGGGACCGCTGGCGCGGATGAGCACCTTCTTGGGCTGCGTGCCCTTGATCACGAAGCCCGCCACCTGCAGCTCCGCGCCGGTGCCGACGAAGGAGTTGGTGGAGATGTTGGCGAGCCAGGGGGCGGGAGGAGCGTCGGCCACGGTGAGGGAAGCGACCGTGCTCACATCCTGCAGCGAACCCGAGGAGACCACGACATGGTAGGAACCGGTGTCGGCCACCTGCGCGGCGGCGAAGGACAGCGTGGCGGTGTTGGCGCCTGAAAGGGCGACTCCATTGCGGTACCACTGGTAGGCGAAACTGCCGGCGGACTCGAGGGCCACGCCGAGGGTGACGGCGGTGCCGGTGGTCACGACCTGGGAGGCGGGATGCTCAATGATACGGGGCGTGCCGGCGACGGCGCTGGCCGCGGCAAACTCAAGCCAGTTGATGCGCTGGGAGGCCGAGGCGAAGGAGAGGGTCAGGGACTGCATGCCCGCCTCCAGCGTGAAGCTGACGGGGACATCGGACCAGGAGGAGGTGGAGGGGGTGACCTGGGCGAGGAGGGCGCCGTCGCGATGGACCTTGATGGGCGAGGTGGAGCCGGACACGCGCAGGGTGGCGGTGTAGAGGCCGGCGGCGGGCACGAAGAGCTTGTAGTCCAGGCTCGAGGTGGAGCTGGAGGCGCCCATGTCGGCGAAGCCGCTGCTGTCGGTCGTCGGGGAAATCTGCTGCGAGGCCTGCGAGGAGTAACGCTCGGCCTGGAGACGGCCGGGGATGCGGTGGAAAAGCTCGGCGTCGTGCACGGGCATCTGGACGTAGACCTGGCCGACGGGGCTGAGCGTGCCGGAGCCGGAGGCGAAGATGTCGCTGTGGGCGATGCCGCTGTTGCGGGCCATGAACCAGGCGTAGCCCTCGATCCAGGGTGTGCGCTCGTAGAGATCCACGATCGTCATCATGTAGTTGATCATGGCCTGCTGGCTGCCGGCGCCGGCATGGCTGAATTCGGTCACCCACATGGGCTTGTTGAAGGTGGTGTGGTAGAAGTCGACGAAGTAACCCGCCTCGCCGCTGTTGCCGTAGGTGTGGTAGCCGAAGGACTCCACGTTGGCGGCGCCGGCGTAATGGAAGAAGGCCTCGAGGAAGCTGGAGCCGGTCGTGTAGGTGGTGTTTGCGCCGAGGAGGGGGTCGTAGGCGGTGATGCTGTCGGCGGGGGCGGAGCCGAGCGCCATGTGGGGGCCGACGACGGGAATGCCGTAGGGCGCGGCGATGGCCTTGATGGCGGCGTGCAGGTTCGCGCTGGTGCTGGGGGTGATGAAGGCCTGCCCCTTCAGGTTGGGCTCGTTGTTGACAAAGATGCGGCGCGGGCGATTGCCGGCGGCAAGGTAGTTGGAGAGGTTCGTCTGGAAGCTGGGGTCGTGGTTCCAGGCCATCGGGATGAACTCCATGGAGACGTCCGAGGGCATGTCGAGGGGCGTGGCATTCCAGGTGTAGTACCAGGAGACGCCGGGGGCGATGGCGCGGAAGTCGGCGGCGGACATCGAGTTGGCGGCGAGGCCGCGCTTGGTGCTCTGGACGGGCGCCGCGGCATCGACGATGCGCGGGGCGGCGAGGGCTTGGAGCGAGGCGGCCGCCAGCAGCAGGGCGGGGAGGAGGGCGGGAAGACGGCGCAGGAGGGCGCCGCCGGAGGAGGAAGGGCTCATGGCGGAACGGGGTATGGAATTCAGGGAAGGTCAGGACGGGCCCGCGGGAAAGACCGGGGGCGGGAAACGGACGGGGACGGGTGAAGCGCAAGGACGCCGGTCACGGAGCAGGGGGGGGATGACAGGCGGTCCAGGCAAGAATGAACATATCGTGTTACATTTTTACATTTAATCGGCTTTAAATTGTTAATTTAAAACTAATTAATCTATGTACAAAACAGGTTACATCCTTGCAAATAGAGACGCCAGAACGGGGAAAAACACAAGTCAAAAGCAAAAGCCCGCGCCTCGACCCAAGTTGACAGACGAGCGCTGAAGGCCGTCAGGCTCCCGCCCATCCGTGGCTTACGCCCTTACGCCACGCCTCTTCCCGCCCCCACATGGCAACCGCGTGCAAGACTGGGTGACGAGGGCCCTTGCCCCCCTTAGGAAAAGGGGTTGAGCACATTTGCGCCAGAACGCCCAAAGTCGGTAGTATTGCGAGTGACCAGGGTCAGCCCATGCTCCAGGGCCGTCGCGGCGATGAGCCCGTCGATGGCGGGCAGGGGCTGCTGCGGACAAAGCCTGCCCCAGCGGTCGGCGACTGCGGACGACACGGGCAAGATCCGGTCGGCGTAGTGCAACTCCAGCGCTTCAAGCCAGCGCTCCAGCGCACCCGCGGCGCGGGCATCCTTGAAACGGTGACTTTCAATGCCCCGGCGAATCTCCCCGAGGGTCAGCACGCTCAGGTAAAGCTCGGAGGCCAGCACTCCGGAAAACCAGGCGAGGACAGCGGGCTGGCACTGGGGCTTGCGCAGCTCGGAGATCACGCAGGTGTCGAGCAGGTAGCCCATCACCACTCCTCCTTGCGGACTCCATCCCGTGCCCGGGGGAATTCGATCTCCTCGCCCTTGGGCACCGCTCGCAGAAATTGCGCAAAGTCCGCCTCGGGGCCCGGTCCGTCACCCAGGAGCGCAGCACGCAACACACGCCGATGCGCCTCCTCCACGGAGACCCCCTCGGCAGCCGCACGCTGACGCAGTCGCGCCACAACGGAGGCTTCGATGTCGCGGACGAGCAGTTGTGGCATGCCCAAGGGTGATATCATTGATATCAATTGTCAATTTTGCTCCTTCAATACCATAGGTGACAGGACGTTAGCGCAACTAAAAAAGCAAAATATATTTAACGACATTCCCTCGACCACGCCCCTGCACCCTACTCCACCTCGACCAAGTCCAGGACCAGGCCCGCGTCGCAGGACGAGAACATGAGGCGGTGGGTGCCGGCGCTTGAAAGCGTGAGGGGCAGGGTGAAGCGGCGCACACCGGCGAGCACAGCCTGGGTCCATTCGGGGCCGCCATCGGCGGGCGGGATTTCCAGGACTCCGGCGGGCACGCCATCCACCAGCACGCCAAGGCGGCGGGTCTCACCCGAGCGTACCGGGTGGGTCGGCAGCAGGGTGACGCGCAGCGTGCGTGGACCGGGGGCGGGGACCGTGAACTCGGCCTCGAGCTGGGCGGGGACCTGCAGCTGCGCGGCGGGCGCCACGCGCGAGGGCATGAGGGCCACGGCGTCGCCACGGCGGCCGAGCCCGTCCACGCGCTGCCAGGCTAGGCCGTCGCCCAGCGGGGGACGCGGCTTCAGGAGGACCGGCAAGGCACCCGCGGCCGTGCCTTGTAGTGGATTATTGGATACACACTTCGTCGGCGCTGCCCCGGCCTCGGGCAACCCGGCACCGGCGTCCGCACCGGCCGGCTCGGGCGGCATGACGGGGGCCTCGATGCGCATGCCCTTCCACTGCTTGTCGGCGGGCTCGAGCGCCATGAAGTGGCGCCATTTGCCACCGGCCAGGCCCTCGTTGTAGAAACGGGTGTCCGCCTCGAGGAGACGGTGGGCCTCCCAGGCGAGGGCGGCCTGCACGCGCGCCTCCGCGGGCTCGGAGTCTGCGAGCCGCCGCCAGGCATCGATCGCCAGGAACCGCTGGTTGGCCGCGGCCGACCCGCGCGCGGGATAGAGCACCAGCTGGAAGAAGGCGTCGCGCCGGTCGGCGGGCAGCAGGGCCGCGATGCGCTCGGCATCCGCACGCAGGCGGGCGAAGTCGGCCAGGCGCAGTTCCGCCTCGGCCGGGGTGAAGGGGCCGGGGCGCGGCTTCTCGCCGGGCAGCCAGCCCTGCAGGTGCTCGGGGCGGCGCGTGTAGTTGAGATTATAATACAACTCCATCAGGGCCGCGATCCCGCCCGCGTGCGCCGCGCCGAACTCGCGCGCCGCCCACTCGCGCAGGAAGCGCGGCTGGGCATCGGGCCCGCGGCGGTCCGCGTCCCAGGCCAGCCCCAGGAAGAACTCCATGCCGAGCTCCGCCGGCTTGATGTCACCCACGTTGAGTATCCACTCGCGGCGCGCGCCGTGGCGCCAGGCACGCGTCATCTCCTCCCAGATGAGGGCGGGCGGCGTGGTGTTGAGCCAGAGGTAGGAGAGCGGCCGCCCCAGGTAGGAGAGGTGGTAGTAGATGCCGTTGCCGCCCGGCCGCGCCGCCTCGGCGGCCGAGGGCAGGTTGCGAATGAAGCCGAAGTTGTCGTCAGGCCACATGAGCAGGACCCCGGGCGGCACGACGAGCCCGGAACGGTACACCTCGAGCACCTCCTTGTAGGCGCAGAAAACCTGCGGCGCGCGGGCCGAGCCCCCCGCCACATGCCTGTCGAGGAGCGCGCGCTGGTCGGCGAAGATGCGCTCGAGCTGGGCGCGCTGCGCGTCCACGCCCTTCGCACCCTGCATCGCGCTGTCATGGATGCCGCGCATGCCCAGGGTCCACAGGTTCTCGTAGCCCGCATTCTCGCGCACCCTCTGCTCCCAGTAGGCGAGCACGCCCTCGCGGTTTTGCGTGTAGTCGTAAAGCTTTGGGTCAGCAGTCCACTCGCGCACATTGTTGCGCAGCATCGGCTCGGCGTGCGAGCTGCCCATCACGATACCATGGCGCGCCGCAACGCGGGCGTTCTCGGGGTTGGAGTTGAAGGCGGCGGTGCAGTGGTGCATCGCGGGCCACAGCGTGTTCGCACGCAGGCGCAGCAGCAGCTCACACACGCGCGCATAGGTCTTCGGCCCGATGTCGCCGGCCTCCGGCTCGTGGGTCTTGGCGGCCCAGGGCTGCAGCCCCCAGTCCTCGTCGTTGATGAAGATGCCGCGGTACTGCACCGCCGGCGGCCCCTGGCGGAAGGCACCGGAGCGCAGCGCCGGCACGGGG
>JAHFTI010000219.1 GCA_023265535.1 Opitutaceae bacterium | reverse complement strand
GAGGCGGCCGTGGGGGAACGCACCCGGGACCTCAACAACGCCTACAAGGCGCTGCAACAGGTCGACCGCATGAAACGGGAGTTCTTCCTCATGCTCTCGCATGAGATGCGCACGCCTTCAAACGGCATCCTGGGGATCAGCGAATTCATCCTCAACCATTGCCCCGATTCGCCTGAGATCCAGGACATGAAGGAGAGTTACTTTGAGAGCAGAAAACGCCTCCTGCGCCTGCTCGACGACATCCAGTACCTCATTGCCCTCGAGGAGAAGGAAGGACTGGGGCAGACGCAGAGCACGGAACTGAGCTGGTTCCTGGAAACGCTGGAAGGGCACCTGCAGGTCAAGTTGGGAACCCCACCCGCCAAGGCCCAGGCGGCGGTCCCCGCCAGCGAGGCGGAACTTCAGCAGCTGGTCCTGCACCTCGCCGACCTGGCAGACGCCTTCAACGCACCCGACTGTGAATGCAAACCGAGACTGCAGCTGAGCGACCGCTCGCTGGAGCTCTGCTTTGAGCTGCCTTCCCTGAGGTTGAATCAGGCGCAGTGCGACGCCTTCTTCCTGCTGGGCTCCACCGTGCGTGCGTCATCGAGGGCGGAGCGCCTGGGACTGGCCCCCATCGTGGCCAAACGCATCGTCGATGTGAGCGGCGGCACGATCACCCTCACCAGTGCGGCCGATGGCCAGGGCCTGATGACGATCACCCTGCCGATTGCCTGAGGAAGACATGGAAATCGCCAAGCCCCCGGGGAACTTGGCGAGGATCAGCGGAAACGCTGCGCGGGGACCGATGGGTTGGACCTCAGCTCTGGCTCTGACGTTTGACCGGCGCCTCGAAAAAGAGCTCATGGGCCTGGCGCAGGATCTCCGGAATCCGATCCGCGAAGGGGCTGCCTGCAAGGGCGGGACGAAGATCGAGTTCCCTGGCGCGTGCGGCGTTCTGGCCGGGAAACCAGTGGTCGGCCTGGCCCAGGAGGTTGTAGCGCATCTTGGCCCAAGGCATCAGGTCGAGTGCGGTGCCATAGGTCCACAGTCGCAGGATCTCCACCACGTTGATGTTGCCCGGGACATCAAAATACTGCGGCAGGCCCTCGAAATAGCGGGCGCACCAGTCGGCGCCATGCTTCGCGGCGAGGACGGCGCGCAGCTTGTGCTCGATCGCGGAGACCTGGGAGAGGCCGGCGGGTGTGAGGTGTTCGAGGGCGGCGACATGCTCGTCGAAGTCCGAGGGGCGCGCAGCGCCGCAGCTCAGCGTGTGGATCCCGGAGCGGGCGAGGCAGAAGAGCCCGTTCCATTGCATGGGCGTGAACGGGGCGGTGAGGCCGGCCATGAAGGCGGGACGGTCCTGCAGCTTGCCGCCCTTGTCATTGGGACTGATGATGAAGACACCCAGGTCGCGGCGGGCGGCAGCCTGGAGGGCGCCCTCGTTCAGCTCATTGACGAAGTACCAGTGCAGGTTGACGTAGTCGAAGGCGTCGGAATTGACCGCCTCGGTGATGACCTCGGGGGTGGCGTGCGTGGAGAAACCGATGTGGCGGACGCGGCCCTCCTTCTGCAGGCGGCGGGCGACGTCGATGCAGCCCCCGGGGCGCAGCGACCATTCCATGAGCTCGCGCGTGTTGATGCCGTGAAGGGAAAAGAGGTCGACGTACTCGAGCTGGAGGTTGCGCATCGAGGTTTCGAAGGTGGCGAGGAACTCCTTGGGGTCCTGGCAGGGGGCGACCTTGGTCTGCACAATCATCCGGTCGCGCGGCAAGGTGGGAAGGATGCGGCCGAGCTGCATCTCGGAGCTGCCGTAGCCGCGGGCGGTCTCGATGTGGTTGATGCCGAGTTCGAGGGAGCGGCGGATCGTGGCCTCAAGGTTGGCCTGCCCGTCGGCGGGGATCTCGCTCCAGGGCAGGTCCTGCCACTTGTGCTGGTAACGCATGCCTCCACAGGAGAGGACGGGAATTTGAAGATTGGTCCTGCCAAAGCGTCGGGTGATCATGTGAGGCGAGAAGTAAGCGCGAGTTGGCGCGCCGACAAAGCGAAACGCGCATTTTTCGGAGTCATACATTGGACAAGCCACCAGGAGGCCGGCTAGTCTGCGGCGCATGAACGTGAAGCGCGGCTCCAGGACGGTGCATTGCAGGACGGTGGGATTCGACGTGGAGCGCAATGCCGTGCGCCTGATCGAGCAACGGCTGCTGCCCCACCAATTTCGGATCGTCTCGCTGCGCGACTACCGCAGCACGGCGAAGGCCATCACGGACATGATCGTGCGCGGCGCCGGTGCGATCGGGGCGACGGCGGCCTATGGCCTAGCGCAGGGGATGAGGGCCTTTGAGGGCTCCGGCATGAAGGCCTTCAAGGCACACACGCAGGAGGTGTTCACGGTGCTTGCCGAGGCGCGGCCCACGGCGGTGGATCCCGTGAATGCGATGCGCTGGATGCTGCTCGAGATCGAAGGGCTGCGCACCGTGGCGGCGCGGCAGGCGCGTGCGCTGGAGCTGGCTCAGCGTTTCGCTGACGAGGACGTGGAGCATTGCGAGGCGATAGGAGTGCACGGCGCTGCGCTGATCGCGGACGGGGCGCGCGTGCTGACGCATTGCAACGCAGGCTGGCTGGCCTTTGTGGACGTGGGCTCCGCCACGGCGCCGATCTATGCGGCGCACGCGGGAGGCAAACGCGTGCATGTGTACTGCGACGAGACGCGCCCGCGCTGCCAGGGGGCAAGCCTGACGGCGTGGGAGCTGGCGCAACAGGGCGTGCCTCACACGGTGATTCCTGACAATGCGGCGGGCTGGCTCATGCAGCAGGGGAAGATCGACCTGGTCATCGTGGGCAGCGACCGGGTGCTGGGGCGTTGCGGGGCGGTGGCGAACAAGATCGGCACCTACACCAAGGCGGTGCTCGCGAAGCGGCACGGCATTCCCTTTTTCGTGGCGATTCCCCTGTCCACGATCGACTGGCACACGGCAGCGGCGGCGGACATTCCGATTGAGGAGCGCCACGAGTCGGAGGTGCTCGGCGCCTGGGGCCTGGATGCGCGGGGGAAACGCAGCTACGTGCGTATTGCGAACCCGGACAGCCATGGCGCCAACCCGGCCTTCGACGTGACACCAGCGGAGCTGATCACGGGCATCATCACCCCGGAGGGAATTTTCAAGCCGGAGGAATTGTGGGCGGAACGTGGTCGGCTGGGCGGACCGGTGGGCTGAGGAACGGGCCCCCGGAGAGAGCAAGGCAGGGATGCGGTCACAAAAAAGTGCGCCGCCTGAAGGAAGGCGCCTAAGCAGGGCATTGCCAGGGTGCTGCGGCAATTTTCCTGCTTTTGTGACTGGCCAGCCCCCATGCCGGTCACCATGGATTCAGGCATGCAGTGCACACGCAGGGGAACCTGGTTCTCCCTTCTTATCCTCTTCACTATGGCCCTGGCCCAGGGAGTGGTTGCCCATCCCAAAGTCCTGGAAGGGGCGCCTCCCTCCTGGGTGCAGCCGCTGCCCCTGCCTCCGCAGGAAAGCCTTGAGCCCTCGGGCCAGAACGTGCAGGGCATGCTGCTGGATCGCCAGGTGCATGCGGAAAGCGGCGAAGGCTACTACCATGCCGCCTACCGCATCAACACCGCCGCCGGCGTGCAGTCGTTTTCCCACCTGGAGCTTCCCTTCAGCCCAGAGTACCAGACCATGACCCTGCATGCGGTGCGACTTCACCGCGCCGGGAAAGTCATCCACAAGTTGCAGCTCTCGAAGGTGGAGGTGCTCCAGCAGGAGAAGGACCTGGAGCGTTTCCAATACAACGGCCAACTCACCGCCCTCATCCTGCTCGACGACGTGCGCGTGGGGGACATCGTGGAATATTCCTTCACCCGCACCGGACGAAACCCGGTGTTTGGTGAACGCTTCGACGAGCTGGGCACGGTCGCCTGGGGCACCTCGCTCGAACGTTACCGGTTCCGCCTGCTTTCAACACCCGCGCGCGCCCTGGTCCATCGAATCCACGCGGAAAAGGAGGCGCTCAGCCACAGCACCCGGCTGCTGCCGGAGGGCGTGAGGGAGGACTGCTGGAGCGCGGGCCCGCAGAAGGCGCTGAGCTACGAGGAAGGCGCCCCGGGGTGGCACCTGTTCCTGCCGATGCTGCAGGTGACGGACTTCAGGAGCTGGTCTGATGTAGTGGCTTGGGCACTACCCCTCTACACCGAGCAGAAGGTCGACCCGGCTGTGGCTGCCAAGGCCGCCAGCCTGTGCGCCAAGCTCAACACGCCCCAGGAGAAGACCCTCGCCCTGCTTGATTTCGTGCAGCAGGAGATCCGCTACATGGGCATCGAACTCGGGCCCGGATCGCATGCGCCACAGGCCCCGGCCGTGGTGCTGGAGCGCCGCTACGGGGACTGCAAGGACAAGACCCGGCTACTGTGCTCGATGCTGGCCTCGCAGGGCATACCGGCGGCGCCCGCACTCACGCATTCGACGCTGGGTGCGGTGACGCCGGACTTTTTGCCCAGCCCCTATGCCTTCGACCACGTCATCACGCGTGTGACGATCAACGGCCTTTTCCACTGGGTGGACCCGACACTGTCCAACCAGAAGGGCACGCTCCACACGCGTTACCTGCCCAACTACCAGCATGCACTGGCAATCCAGGCAGGGACCACCGGGCTGAACCGGATCACCCCGAGGGAGGAGGCCATGACCAGGCTGTGCATCGACGAGCAGTTTGAAATTCCTCAGGTGGGCGGAGTCGCCGCACTCACGGTCACGACGAGCTACCGGGGTGCGCTCGCCGATTCCATGCGCAGCTACCTGCAGCAGACGCCAGCCGAGACCGTGGCAAAAAACAGCCTGAACTTCACGCTGAAGCGCTTTCCGGAGGCCACCCGGACAGCGCCGCAGACCTGGACGGATGACCCGTCCGAGAATGAGGTCAGGGTCACCAGCCACTACAGCGTGCCGAAGCTGTGGCAGTCGGAGAAAGGGTCCCCGGTGCTGAAGGCGGAATTCTATCCGAGCAGCCTGCGCGATTTTGTGACGCCCCCGGAACAGCAGGTGCGCAACTCGCCCCTGAGCGTGCCCTACCGCTATGAAGTGGTGCAGAAGACGCGCCTGCACCTTCCCAGTGCCTGGCCGATCACACCCGAACGCCAACTCGTGGAGGACCCGGCGTTCGAGGGCGAAGCGACCGTGACAGCCAAGGGGGATACCGTTGACCTGGTCTATCGCTACACCACGAAGGACGACCATGTGACGCCTGAACGCATGGCTGAATACACTGCCAAGCTGGCGGAGTTCAACAACTGCCTCGGGTACCACTTCACGCACAACACGGAGATTGCGGCGCGCAATGCCCATTTCCGACTCAACTATCCCCTGGTCGGCGTGCTCATCGGAAGCCTGGCCCTCTGGGGCCTGGCCAGCTGGTGGCTGAACCGGCAAAACTGGGGACTCTGGCCGGTGCGGGCGGACGCCAGCTTCTCTGCGCTGCATGGACTTGGCGGCTGGCTCGTGCTGGTGGCCATCGGCCTGTTCCTGCGCCCTGTCATTCAGGTCGTTGAAATAGTGAAGTCGCTCATTCCCCTCCTTGATGCACGCACCTGGGAGGCGAATACCACGGCGGTGCAGTGCCTGGTCTCGATGGAAGTCCTGATGCAGGTGGGGATCCTGGTGATGGGCGTTCACCTGATCATGCTGTTTTTCCAAAAGCGCCGGCTCTTCCCGTGGCTCTTTGTGGTGCAATTCGCGTTCCTCGGCGTGTACCTGGTGGGCGACGGCATCGCCTCAGTGATGCTGCTTGAGGAAGCTGACAAGAACTTGAGGGGGCTGGGCGTGAGCCTTGGGCAGTATGCCGTGCCTGCGGCGATCTGGATCAGCTACATGTTCGTCTCGAAGCGGGCCATGGCCACCTTCACCCGGGAAAGCAGGCCAGTGCCGCCCCCCGTGCCACAACTTCCCCTGCAGCCCGCGGCTGCGGACGAGGTGAAACGCGACACCGACACCTGCGCCATGGGCCTTTGAGGCGCGCAAATTTTGCGTAACCCCGCTTGCCGCCCCGTCGTCTTTCGGGCTTGGTGACGGAGCATTGGCGCGCTCGCCCCTGACGGCTCCCACCGCCCTGCCCTCTCCAGCCCTCATCATGATCCCGCATTACCTCCGTCTCTCCCTGCTCGGAATTTTCTCCTGCTGCGTCGGCCTGCTCGACAGCACGGCCCAGACCCCGTCCGCAAAGGACGAGGCCAATCGCGTCGTCGAGAATGCCGCCAAGATCAAGGTCGACCAGAAGGCCAACCCGGCCCTGCCCACGATCTGGCTCATCGGTGACTCCACCGTGCGCGTCGGAACCACCGGGCAACGCGGCTGGGGCGACGAAATTGCCCCCTTCTTCGACCTGGACAAGGTCAACGTGGTCAACCGCGCCATCGGCGGCCGCTCGAGCCGCACCTTCATCACCGAAGGTCGCTGGGACGACATCGTCGCCGAGCTGCAGGCCGGCGACATCGTGATCATGCAGTTCGGCCACAACGATGCCGGTGTGCTCAACGAGAAGGTGCTCGACAAGAGCACCCGTGCGCGCGGCACGATCAAGGGCATCGGCGAGGAAACCGAGGAGATCGACAATATCCTGACCAAGAAGCACGAGGTCGTGCACACCTACGGCTGGTACATGCGCAAGTACGTGCAGGACACCCTCTCCAAAGGGGCCACCCCGGTGGTCTGCTCGCTGATTCCGCGCAAGACCTGGACACCCGAGGGCAAGATTCAACGTTCCGTGAACAGCTACGCCCAATGGGCGCGCTCCGTGGCCGAGCAGGCCGGCGTCGCCTTTGTCGACCTCAACGAGCTCATCGCCACGCGCTATGAGGAACTCGGCCGGGAGAAGGTGGAGCCGCTCTTCGCCGATGCACACACGCACACCAGCGTGGAGGGTGCGCGCGTGAATGCCGCCTGCGTGGTCCAGGGCCTTAAGGCGCTGAAAAGGAACCCGGTGGAGCAGTACCTGAAAAAGTAGGCCCACGCATGCGCAGCCAGCTGCGCCACCCGCCTCAGGGACAAGGACTTTCGGCCGCCCCCTTCCCGGGGCGGCCTTTTCGTTGGCGCGCGCGGTGAGCAGGGGGGGGGGG
>JAHFTI010000218.1 GCA_023265535.1 Opitutaceae bacterium | reverse complement strand
CGTCCATGAGGATGACCTCCGGCTCCACGGCGATGGCGCGGGCGATGCAAAGGCGCTGCTGCTGGCCACCCGAGAGGCCCAGGCCGCTGGAGTGGAGGCGATCCTTGACCTCCTCCCAGAGCGCGGCACCGCGCAGGGACTTCTCCACGACCTCGTCGAGGCGCGACTTGTCCTTCACGCCCTGCAGGCGGAGCCCGTAGGCGATGTTCTCATAGATGGATTTCGGGAAGGGGTTGGACTTCTGGAAGACCATGCCCACGCGTTTGCGCAGCTCGATCACGTCGACGTCGGGGCCATGGATATCCACATTGTGGATACGGATGGAGCCCGCCCCGATGCGCGTGCCCTCGATGAGGTCGTTCATGCGGTTGAGGCAGCGCAGCAGGGTCGACTTGCCACAGCCGGAGGGCCCGATGAAGGCGGTCACACGGTTGGCGTCGATCTTGAGATCGACACCATGCAGCGACTTGGTCTGGCCATAGTAAAAGTCGAGCCCGTGTATGTCGATCAGGGTGTTCGTGGGTTGGGCGGGGGCGGCGTGTGGGCTCATGGCTTTGGGAGCGTGGGAGTGATCGGAGTGCACCGAGGCGGCCTGGGCATGCGAGGAGGCCCGGGGAGCCTGGCTGGTCAGCGGCGCGTTGGGAAGGGAGGTGGCTGGCATGGCTGCGTGGGAGTGATGCGTGGCGCTTGGGTTTACCAGCGGTAGGTGTTGCGCATGCGATTGCGCAGGTAGATCGAGAAGGCCGCCACACAGGCGACCAGGAGGAGGAACACGAAGGCTGCCCCGTACTGAACGCGCTCGGTGTACTCATTCTGGGGGATCTTGGAGCTCACCACATAGATGTGGTAGGGAAGCGCCATGACGCCCTGGAAGAAGAAGTCGGTCCAGCTCTCCAAACCCTCCCAAGGCAGCTTGTCACGCACGACATAGGCGGCGGTGAACATGATCGGAGCAGTTTCGCCGGCCACGCGGGCGATGCCCAGGATGGAGGAGGTGAGAATGCCCGGCAGGGCATAGGGGAGCACGTTCTTGCGAATAGTCTGCCACTTGGTGGCGCCCAAGGCCAGGGAGCCCTCGCGGAAGCCCTTTGGAATGGATTTCAGCGACTCCTCGGAGGCGGTGATGATCACCGGCAGCACCATGAAGGCCAGGGTGAACCAGCCGGCCAGCAGGGAGACGTTCCAGCCGAGGAACACCACGAAGAGGCCGAAGCCAAAAAGGCCGAACACGATGGAAGGCACGCCGGCCAGGTTGAGGATCGCCAGCCGGATCAGCGTGATGTAGCGGCTGGGCTTGGCGTACTCGTTGAGATAGACGGCCGCGCTCACTCCCAGGAAAAGGGCGATCGTCATCGAGCCGGCCACGAGGAGAAGGGTGCCCACGATGTTGGGCATGATGCCACCCGCGGAATAGACATAGCTCTCAAGCACCTTGACCTTCGGGGCAGGCTCGCCCTTGGCGGCTGCGGCAGCGGCCAGGTCCGCCTGATAGGCCCGGAACTCACGGTCGCCAAGCTCCTGCTTCTTTCCGTCATGCTCGAAGATGTAGAGCGTCTCCGGGGCGCGGGTGAAGAAATCCGTGTTGATGAAGGGGGCGGAGGACTTGAACACCGTGCGCGAGCCCTGCACGACGATGTTGCCAAAAATGGCCAGTCCGCAGAACAGGATGAGATAGGTGGCCGAGCGCAACACAAGGATGCCGTAGCGCTCCCAGGTGCGGGCTGCCGAGGGACGCGCAGTGAACACGCCGCCGCCGGTGGGGGTTGTGGAAGGGGTGCTCATCCGATTGAGATACGATAGCGGGTGACGATTTTCTGGGCCACGTAATTGATGACCAGCGCGAGCATGAACAGGACCAGGCCGACCACGAAGAGCGCGCGATAATGGATGCTGCCACGCACGACCTCGCCCATCTCCTGGGCAATGATGCCGGTCATGGTGTGCACCGGTTGGGTGACCACGCCCAGGCCTGAGGAGAAGTCGGGAATGGCGATGCGGTTGCCGGCGCACAGCAGCACGACCATGGTCTCACCGATGACGCGGCCGAAGCCCAGGAGGATGGCGGAGATGATGCCGGACAGGGCGGCGGGCGTCGTGATGCGGAGGATCGTCTGAAGGCGCGTGGCGCCGAGGGCGAAGGAGGCGTCGCGGAAGGCGCGCGGCACATTGTTGATGGCATCCTCCGAGAGGGAGAAGATCGTGGGCACGGCGATGAGTGCCAGCAGCGAGCCAGCGGTGAGGATGTTGAGGCGCTCGCTGAACGGAAAGCCGGGGACCCAGGAAAGCCAGTCGAAGCCCGAGATGGCCCGTAGTGCCTCTCCCAATACAGCGATGCCGAAGAATCCGAGCACGACGGAGGGGAACGCGGAGATGAACTCGATGCAGGGCTTGATGAAGCGCTGCTCGCGCGAGGAGGAAAGCTGGTTCACGTAGATCGCCGCACCGACGCCGAGTGGCACCGCTATGAGCAAGGCCACCAGCGAGACCAGGAGGGAGCCCGAGAACAGCGGCAGGATGCCGTACCAATCCTGCCAGAAGGAGGCGGTCAGCCACTGGCGACCGAAGAGGAAGGCACTGAAACTCCGGTACCAGGGAACGGGGACGGAGTAATCCCAGCTCGCAAGACGTTCCGCATAGGAGGGGAAGGAATCGAGGTACTGGCGGGTAAGGTCACGGAGCCGCGTCGACATGCGGTCGAGCTCGGGTGTCGGCAGCTTGGGAAGGGCCCGCAGCGAATCTTCCAAGGCTGCGGCAAAGTCCTTGTTGGCCTGGGCATGCAGGGGGCGGATGGCCAGGAGCGGCTTGAGTTCCGTGGCAAAGTCGACCTCGGTGAGATTCAGGCGCGCCGCCTCGGCAGGCTTTCCGGCGTCGATCAGTTGTTGGCGCTCCACCTTCCTGTCCTCGAGGACAAGGAACTTGGTCTTGAGGGCGATCGCGATATCAGTGAGGCTCGCCTCCGCATCGGGGCCGCCGGCCAGCATGGCGCGCAGGGGGGCAGCAGCCTCGTCGTACTGGGCCGCGAAGGTGTCAAATCCCTGCAGGCGCTCGTTGGCCTGGGCCACGCTCAGCTTGCCGGGACCCGTCAGCTGCCTGAACCAGGCCAAGCGGACCTCGCTCACATAACGCGTCAGCGCGGTGTGCCCGCTCTCCTGCTCCTTGAGGATGTCCACGAACTCAAGGCCGGCACTGCGGTACACGCGGAGATTGGTGGAGTTCTGGCCGAAGAAGCTGAAACCCTCCTTGAAGAGGAAAAGGGTGATCAGGGCCAAGACGATGACCGAAACGATTGCATTCCCCTCGAAAAAGTAGCGGACACATTCGTCCATGGTCAGGCCCAGAAAGCGCATGCGCCGCCTGTGGATGGGGAAGGGCTTCGCCGCCGGTGGGGGCGGTGGGGCTTCGGAGGTGGGACTTACTTGGCTCACGTATGTGGGAGAATGAAGGAAAGAGTTGGGGCCCCGGGGGCGCTCTGGCACAATATCCCTGAAAAAAACCGGCCCGCCGACGTGGGGTCAAGCGGGCCTGTATGACAATCGGGTTACAATCCGTAACCCTCACTCATTACGGCACACGAGTTACGGGCGGGGAACCAACGGAAGACCAAGCGAACTCTGCTACCCCTGAACATGGGATGGTCATCAACCCTTAAGACCATCTCCCCCGTTGGAACCCCACACCGTAAAAACAGTGGAGTGAACTCTTAGCGGATCGCGACGAAGTGGACCTTCTCGACGATCTTCTGGCCGGCGTCACTGAGCGTGAAGGCGATGAACTTGGCGGCCTCACCCGTGGCTTCGCCATTGGTGTAGAAGAAGGTCGGACGGGCGTAGGGATACTTCTTCGAGAGGACGGACTCCTTGGTCGGGACGGCGCCGTTGACGGGAACCACACGGATGCCAGGGGCGGAGACGTAGGCCAGGCCGACGTAACCGATGCCATTGGCGTTCTTGGCAACCTCGGCGGCGATCTGCTCATTGCCGGCCATCTTCTGCGAGGAGGAGGCATAGTCGCGGCGGTTCATGGCGAGTTCCTTCCAGTCGGAATAGGTGCCCGAGGAGGTGTTGCGGGTGTAGATCGAGATCCTGCCCGGATTGCCACCCACTGCGGACCAGTCGGTGATGTCGCCGGTGAAGATCTGCTCCACCTGCTTCTTGGTGAGGGCCTTGATCGGGCTGTTCTCGTTCACGATGACGGCCATGCCGTCATAGGCCACGATGAGGGGCTTCATGCTGACGCCCTTGGCGCTGGCGGCCGACATCTCGGTCGTCTTGGCGCGACGGGAGGACATGCCGATCTGGGCGGTGCCATCGATGACGGCGGTGATGCCGGTGGTGGAGCCCTCGGCGGCGATCTCGAAGCTCACGCCGGGATTCTGGGCGCGGTATTCCTCGGCCAGCATGGGCACGAGCTTGGCACCGAGCGTGTCGGAGCCCTTGATCACGATCTTCTGGGCCTGGGCGGCGCTCACGGCCACGAGGGCGGCGGCGACGAATGCGAGGAGTTTGTTCATGGAAATCATTGTAATCAGAATTTGAGGTTTTCGCACTTAGAACTTCACCACCAGGTCGAGCTGTAGGATCTGTGAGTGATCGAGGCTGCCGTTGGCATGGCTCAAGGTTTGCTGCTTGTCGGTTGTGTAGAAGTAAGCCGCATTGAGGGAGGCAAAGTCGGTGACGTTATAGCTGGCAGAGAGCTTGAAGCCCTTCTGGTTGAGATTGCCGAAAGCGAAATCAGAGTCAGAGATGTTCGGGTCGATGGCACCGATACCGAGCTCACGGTAGTCGAGCTTCACACCATAGTCACCCTGTTGTTTTCCGCTGCCGAAGTTGTATCCGATACCCACGAGCCAAGCCGTGCGATCAGCCTTGTAGGTGCTGGCGATGCCGTAGGACTTGTAAACCTGGTCCTTGCCAGTCGTGTTGTAAGCAAAATCCCAATACGTCTTAAGGGAGGTGCCCTCGCCGGCGATATTGGCGAAGTTCAGCTCGCCGGGCAGCGTGATGATGTTGAAGTAACGGCCGTTGCCGGCGAAGGGCGTCTCATTGCCGGTGGTGCCAATGACCGAGTTGGTCGAGAGCATGAAGCCGGGGGCGATCACGAAGCTCGAGGCATTGAGCTCACCGAAGTAAGTGGTGTACACAGCCTGCTGGACGAATTGATGGCTGTCGCGACCAGCGGCGCCGCCGCCCTTGGACTCATTGACATCCGCCATGATGATCTGGGCTGCGCGGAACTCGAGGGTATCCTTGCCGCTCTTGCCACCGAGGGTAAGAGAGTAGTTCTCGTTTAGGCCCTGGGGGTTGATGTCGCCATCCCAGACCATGTCGGTGGTGTAGAAGGGATTCTTGAACTTGCCACCGACGAAGATCAGATCCTTCGAATAGCGATAGGAAACGTAGGCGCGGGCCAGATAGATGCTGTAGTCATCATTGCCGCTGACGAAGGATTGGTTACCAGAATCGGCCGCAGAACCGGTCTCAAGCGCGAAGCCCGCACCCCAGCCCTTTTGGAGAAGCATGTCACCATTGAAGCGGAAACGGAAACGGTCGCGACGCTGTTCGTCGGTCGTCAGCTTGCCTTGACCCTGCTTGGTCTCTTCCTGATGGCGAAGACGAAGGTCGCCGGAAAGTTTGAATTCAGTGACGGCGGAACCGAGGTTCAGCTTACCAGCGGAAGTGTTGTGGACGAAGCTCTTGACGAGCTCGGCCTTGAGCTCCTCGGCCTCCTGATCATTGACGATGCCCTTCTGGACCAGCAGGTCGATAAGGGGCGCATTGTCTTGCGCCAGGGCGGCGCCAGCGGCAGCGAAGAAGGCGCCGGCGAGGGCGAGGGTCTTGGTGGTCATGCGATTCATGCGTGAAGGAGTCGGTATGTGTATGGGTTTTGCTTGGGTTGGAGGAGCGGCCCCCAACGCTGCCGGAGAATCGCAGGTCAATGTTACGAACACATGGCGCCCTTGTTACGTGGCGGAAAACATAAGGGATTGACTCAAGATGAGATCACGCCGCGCCGAACCGGGGTGAACACCCTAGGAAAAACGCCCCAGCCTGCCTCCCGCGCGGCCGCCCCATTGGAGAGGGTTGCGAGGCAGCGTGTTGGGACGCCCGACGCTCCGGTAAACGCGCCGCGGGCGAAGGCAACCACGGGAGCCCAAATGGCGATTTACCTCTGGCCAAAAAGGTCTGGTGACGTTACCCTTAGCTACCATGAAGACGATTCTGGTCCCCATCGATCTGTCGGCGACCGCGGAAGGCGTCATCGAGTCCGCCGCGTCCCTTGCAAAGAGCATCAATGGCAAGCTGGTCCTGCTGCACGTCGTGCAACCGCCCATCATCACCAGCGACTATGGCATCGCCATGGAAAACCTGGAGGAATTGGTGGCGGTCAGCGAAAAAACGGCGAGCAAGCAACTGTCCGCCATGAAGGAACGGCACGCCCAGGATGGCCTCCCAGTCGAGACCGTGCAGGTCGTCGGCGCGCCCGTGAACCTGATCCTCGAGGAGGCCAGGCGCCAGGATGCCGCCTACATTGTCATGGGCTCGCACGGCCACACCGCGCTCTATGACCTGCTGGTCGGCACGACCACGCACGGCATCCTCAAGAATGCGCGTTGCCCCGTGGTGATCGTACCGCGCGCAAGGTGAGGAGAGTGCGGGGGCGAAGGCGCCCTTTTGTCCTTCCGTGCAGGGCCGCGCATTCCTAGGCTGCGCGGCATGCAGGAATTGCTCACGCAACGCAGGGCCCGCGTCGCCGCGGCCCTTGGCTTCAAGGACGAGATTCTGGTGGTTGCCGCAGGCGACCCCCTCCCCCTCCCCGAGAACACGGACCAATGCTACCCCTTCATCACGCACGCGGAACACGCCTACCTCTCGGCGAATGACTGCGCCGGCGCGGTGCTGGTCTTCGACCCCAAGGCCCCGCAGTCGGAGCAATGGATCGAGTTTGTCCCCGAGGTCACCGAGGGCGAGCGCGTGTGGGAGGGCAAGAGCCAGGTGCCCGGCCGACGGCTCGCCGAGCTGGACCCCTGGATCAACACCCGCTCGGACCGCCCGATGGCGGTGCTGGGGGCGGGCCTGAAGACCGCAGCCGTC
>JAHFTI010000217.1 GCA_023265535.1 Opitutaceae bacterium | reverse complement strand
GAAGGTGGACGTCGAGCGAGTCGGAGCTGCCGTCCATGCGCGGATGCAGCATGTTGGCGTACTCGACCTTGAGGGTCTCGCCCTCGGCGACGACGCCGCGCAGCAGCAGCTTCATCTTGGCGGCCGGGAAGGGCTCCTCGAGGCGCACGGCGTAGCGCTTTACGACCTCGCTGGCGGGGTGCATGAGGCGGTGGGCGAGGTCGCCGTCCGTGGTGAGGATGACCAGGCCCTCGCTGTCCTTGTCGAGGCGGCCGGCGCAGAAAAAGCGGTAGCGGGCGAGCTGGCGAGGGAGCAGGCTGAAGACGGTCTCGGGATTGTGCGGATCGTCGTTCGAGCAGATGAGGCCGCGGGGCTTGTGCACGACCACGGTCATGCGGGGCTGGTTCTGGGGCTTGATCTGCTTGCTGCCAAAAGTGATGCGATCCACCTCGGGGTCCACCTTCTGGCCGAGCTCGGCGCGCTTGCCATTGACCCACACCTGACCCTCGCGGATGGCCACCTCGGCGGCACGGCGTGAGCAGACACCGGCGTCGGCGAGGAATTTCTGGAGGCGGATGGGTTCTTCGGACATAGCTGACAGCTTGGTACCAAAGGCGGGTTTGAATCAAGCGAGCAGAAGGGAAAAGCGCTCGCCGCGGGCAAAATGTGCCCCGGTCCGGGCCCTGCGCGTTCAAATCTTCTTTGATTTCTTACCCTTGCCAGACGCCAAATCTTTCTACCTTCTGCGCCTTTCAACCTTTACCTGAGCTAATCATGCTGACCTTCAAACCCACCCGCACCGCCCTGGTCACAGGCGCCGGCCGCGGCATTGGCAAGTCGATCGCCGAGTCCCTCGCCCGCCAGGGCGTCACGGTCATTTGTGTCTCCAAGTCCGCCGACTCCTGTGGCGCCACCGCCGCCGCGATCGTCGCCGCGGGCGGCAAGGCCAAGGCCCTCGCCGTGGACGTGTCCGACGGCGCCGCCGTGGCCAAGGCCTGCGAGCAGCTGCTCGCCGAGTTCCCGGTCATCGACATCCTGGTGAACAACGCCGGCATCACCAAGGACGGCCTCATGTTCCGCATGAGCGACGAGGATTGGAACGCCGTCATCCAGACCAACCTCAGCAGCGCCTTCTTCTGGACCAAGCACCTGGCGCGCCCGATGACCAAGTCCCGCTGGGGCCGCATCGTGAACATCAGCTCCGTGTCCGGCATCATGGGCAACGCCGGCCAGGCCAACTATTCGGCCGCCAAGGCCGGCATGATCGGCCTCACCAAGTCCCTCGCCAAGGAGCTTGCCTCCCGCACCATCACCGTCAATGCCGTCGCCCCCGGCTTCATCAAGACGGACATGACCACCGAATTTGTGAACAATACCGAGGTGTCCTCCAAGATTCTTGAGGCCGTTCCGCTCAAGCGTTTCGGCGAGGCCCATGAGATTGCCGCAATGACGACCTTCCTCTGTTCCGAAGAGGCGGGCTATATCACGGGCCAAGTTTTTGCCGTTGACGGCGGCATGGCAATGTGAACTCTACCTAACCATTATCCGCGTTTCCCAATATGGCTGACCAGAAAACCATCGAACAACGAGTCAAAGAGATCATCGTTAATCAACTCAACGTGAATGAAGAGCAGATCACCCCGACTGCTTCATTTCTCGATGATCTCGGTGCCGATTCCCTCGACACCGTCGAGCTCATCATGGCCTTCGAGGAGGAGTTCAAGGACGAGATCAAGGGCGAGATTCCCGAGGCTGATGCCGAGAAGCTCACCACCGTCGGACAGGTCGTTGATTACATCAAGGGCAAAGCTGGCGTCAAGTAAGCCACCGGGCTTCACACCCAGTTTCGATTGATCAATTTCAAAGGCGTTCCGCCCGTTTCCTAACAGGAACTGCAGGCTGAACGCCTTTTTTGTGTCCTTGCCTAACGGCCTCGGACTGCTCCACTAGTCCCCCTCCACGTCCCTTTTTCGAACACTCCCCATACCTAGAGCATGGAACACTACGCTGCCTCTCCCCGCCGTGTCGTCATCACCGGCCTCGGCACCATCAACTCCCTCGGCCACAATCCCGAGGATTTCTGGGCCAGCCTGCTTGCCGGCAAGTGCGGCATCGACCGCGTCACGCAGTTCGACGTCACCAACTTTGCCACGCAGATCGGCGCCGAGGTGCGCAACTGGGATGCAGCCCAGCACATGGACCCGAAGGAGGCGCGTCGCAACGACCGCTACACCCACTTCGGCTATTGTGCGGCGCGCCAGGCCGTCAAGGACGCCGGGCTCGACATGACCAAGGAGGATCCGGATCGCGTGGGCGTCATCCTCGGCTCGGGCATCGGTGGCATGGCCACCTATGAGGAGCAGGTGCTCGTGCTCGCCCAGAAGGGCCCGCGCAAGGTTTCGCCCTTCACCATCCCCGCCCTCATCGGCAACATCTGCTCGGGCATGGTCGCCATCGACCTGGGCGCCCGCGGCCCGAACTTCGGCGTCGTGTCCGCCTGCGCCACCGCCACCCACTCGCTGGGCGAGGCCTTCCACACGATCCGTCGTGGCGAGGCCGATGTCATGGTGGCCGGCGGCACCGAGGCCTCCATCACCCCCTTTGCCTACGCCGGCTTCTGCTCCATGAAGGCCATGAGCACGAACAACGAGGATCCGCAGCACGCCTGCCGCCCCTTCGATGCCAAGCGCGACGGCTTCATCATGGGCGAGGGTGCCGGTGTCCTGGTGCTCGAGTCCCTGGAACACGCCCAGGCGCGCGGCGCGCGCATCTATTGCGAGATCGGCGGCTATGCGGCCACCTGCGACGCGCACCACATCACCATGCCCGACCCCGAGGGTCGCGGCCTGATGCTGGCGATGAACCGCGCGCTGGCCTACTCCGGCGTGAACCCGGAGCAGATCGGCTACATCAACGCCCACGGCACGAGCACGCCCTACAACGACAAGTTTGAGACCCTCGCCATCAAGAAGGTCTTCGGCGACCACGCCCGCAAGCTGGCTGTCAGCTCGACCAAGTCGATGACCGGCCACCTCCTGGGTGCCGCCGGCGGCATCGAGGCCGTGATTTGCGTGAAGGCCCTGCAGAACGGCATCATGCCCCCGACGATCAACTACGTGGAGCCCGATCCCGAGTGCGACCTGGACTACGTGCCGAACGTCGCCCGCGAGGCGAAGCTCGACGTCGTCCTCAGCAACAACCTCGGGTTCGGCGGCCAGAACGCCTCGATGGTGTTCAAGAAGTTCTGAGAATAAGTTCATCAGGCGGGGTCGGCTCCCTTGGGGCCAGCCTCCCCGGACACAAAAAACGCCCGGCCTTCAAAGGCGGGCGTTTTTTTCTGATTGAAGCAGGGCGCTTGGCCCGTGTTCAAGGGCTTCAGGCGGCGCGGCGGCGCAGGCGACGGAAGCAGCCAAGGCCGGCCAGGGCGGCGGCGCCCATCAGGCCGTAGGTTGAGGGCTCGGGGACGGCGCTGCCGGGGTTGAGGGTGATGTGGTCATAGCCTACATAGCCTGCAGGTCCATTGAACACCACAGAGTAGGCAGTGCCGCTGAAATTCAGCGCAACGAAGTTGTTCATGTCATAGACTGAATTCGTGTTGGTGTTGGGGAGCGCCAGGCTGGCGATCAGATTTCCACTGCCGTTAAGGCCATCGAAAACTGATACCGAGGCACTCCCGAGCAGGGCATAATTGAAGGAGAGGCCCCCTTCGAAACCGCCAGCAACGTTCAGGTAGATATCATTATGACTGAAGCTGAGGAACAAGGTGGGATCGGCGAGAGGGATGACGTTCGACAAGGGATAGGGAGCTACAATCAAGGCCTCCGCATTCGTAAACGAGACACCATAGTTCGTAAGGGAGCTGCCCAAGCTCCCGGTGCCTCCGTTGTAGGCCTGATTCACGGATTCACCGTTTTGGAGTCCTTCAAAATCGAGGATAACCTGAGCCTTCAGAAAACTGACCATGCAGAGGACGGCGAGGAGGAGTGCGGAGAGTCTGAGTTTCATGATTTTCCTGTGGGGTGGAGGGTTAAGAAAGACAGGATCAAGCTCTATCATGCAGTCTAATGGTGCAACTCCCAAGCATTAGTGTATTCCCTGATGAGGACCTGCACCTCGCCCCGATAAATGCTCAGCCCTTCCACGCCCACAGCGCCTGGAACTTCTGTCCCATGTGCGCCGGGTGAAGCAGCTGCATCAGCGCCTGCTTGCGCGGGCTGAAGCCGCCGCCGGCCTCGGCCAGCTGGGCGCCGATGAAGTCTCCGGCGTGGTGCACGAGGAAGGCCTCCTGCGACTGCAGGGTGGTGGAGGCGCAGCCGGCGCGGCCGAGCTCCTCGCGTATCCAATCCCAGCATACATGGCAGGTGAGGTCCTGCTCGCCGGGGCGCTCCAGGAGGTTTTTCACCTGGCGGTGCTGATGGTAGGCGCGCAGCGTCCCCGAGGGGGCTCCCTCCGCCAGCTCATGCCAGCTGCGGCCGTAGACCATGGCGATGAAAAGCCCGCTCCATGCCTGGCCCGCCAGCCTTCCGGCCAGCGCGGCCGCCTCGCGCGGGGCGTCAAACACGTAGCCTTCCGGCGCCTCCGCCGGCAGCCAGTCCTCGAAAACCGGATACAGGGTGCAGGGGGCCAGCACCCCATCGTGCTCCTCCACACCCTGTTCCCACCAGGCACCGTCCTTCCTGAGGAAACTCCTGCAGGGCTGGGCATCGAGGAGTTCGTTGGAGAAGACGATGCAGGGGCCGGCCAGCTCCAGCGCGTCGCCCAGGCGCAGGGTCCTGGCGCTGGCGAAGGGGTGGGGGAGGCCCTTGAGCACGCCCCCGTCCGGCTCGGCGCCGATCTCCACAAAGTGATGGGCCCCCGGTACGAGGCCGCGGCTGCGCAGCAGCTTGCCGGCGGCCGACATCACCAGCTCGCCAAAGAGGGGCCCGACCGTCGTGGCTGTGGTGAAGTCCGTCCCCCGCCCCTTGCCCACGCGCGCCCGTTGCGCCGTGTAATAGCCGACGGCGGGGTCGAAAAGGGCCAGGCGCATGAACTGCTCGAAGCTCAGGCGGCCTCCGGGTCCCGCCTCGCGGCGGAACACCTGCATGAAGGAGCCGGTATCCATGCCCCCACTGTCTGCATTTGGGAGCGCCGGGGAAGTGCAAAAAGCGCCGCATTTACAAATGGCCGCGCGCCTCCCACAGTCCCCTGCTCACATGCGCCGCCGCCTGCCCACACTCCTCCTTGGCACCGCCCTCGGGTTTCTCCTCGCGGGCACGGCCACGCATTTTGCCCTGAGCTGGGGACTGCTGCCCAATCGCGAGCTGAACCGCTCCGCCGACTACGTGAAGGAGGTCCTGCGCACGGTGAACGAGAACCACGTGGATGCGGAGGCCGCCGACTATTCGCGCCTCACCCGCGAGGCCCTGCACGGCATCGTCGGCAGTCTCGACCCCCACTCCGAGTTCCTTGAGGCAAAGGACTTCCAGTCCCTCGACGACGAGATGCGCGGTGACTTTGGCGGCATCGGCATCCAGATCGAGAACCGCAACAACCGCATCGTGGTCATCACCGCCCTCGCCGACACCCCGGCCGAGCGTGCCGGCATCCGTCGCGGCGACGAGATCGTCTCGGTCGACGGGGCGCGCGTGGGCACCGACATGCCCGTGGACGACATCGTCGACAAGCTGCGCGGCGAACCCGGCACCAAGGTGGTCGTCAAACTGCAGCGAGGCACTCCCGCCCAGGCTGTCGACCTCACCATCGTGCGTGAGCGCATCAAGGTGAAGAGCGTGCGCGATGTCACCGTTCTCGCGGACGGTGTCGGCTACATCCAGCTCGTCGAGTTTTCCGAGACCACGGGTGATGAGTTTCACGCTGCGCTCGACACCCTCCTCAAGCAGGGGGTGACCAGCCTCGTGCTGGACCTGCGCAACAATCCGGGCGGCCTGCTTGATGCCGCCGTCTGGGTGGCCGAGCCCTTCTTCAAGCGCGGTGACCTGGTGGTGTACACGCAGGGCCGCCGCCCCTCCGACCGCGAGGACTTCCGCTCCGAGATCGACAGCCATCCGCTCAGGATGCCCATTGCCGTGCTCATCAATGCGGGCAGCGCCAGTGCCGCCGAAATCGTGGCGGGCACCCTCAAGGACACCGGCAAGGCCGTCATCGTGGGGGAACGCTCCTTCGGCAAGGGCAGTGTCCAGACCATCTTCAAGCTGCGCAACGGCGAGGGCATGCGCCTGACCACGGCCCGCTACTACACTCCGGGTGGCGAGACCATCCATGGCAAGGGCGTCACGCCCCAGGTGGAGGTGCTCATGACGCCCGAGGAGGATGAGCGTCTTCGCGTGCAACGCTCTCGCGCCGACCTGCAGGATCCCGCCGCCTTCGAGGCCCGCTTCGGCTATCCGCCCGTGCGCGACCGCCAGCTCGACGCCGCCCTCGATTCCCTGCGTGGCATGCGCCTGTTGCTGCAGCGCGGCCTGGACCCCGACCGCAAGCCATGATCCTCGCCCTCGAAAGCTCCTGCGACGAGACCGCCGTCGCCCTCTTCGACCCCGCCCGCGGCATGCTGGGCGAGTGGATCCACAGCCAGATCGCCCTGCACGGAAAGCATGGCGGAGTGGTGCCCGACCTGGCCACGCGCGAACATCTGCGCAATTTCGGCCCGCTGCTTCGCCGCGCTCGCGAGGTGCCCGAATGGGGCGCCATCAGCGGCGTGTGCGTGACGCGTGGCCCCGGCCTGGCGGCCTGCCTGGCGGTCGGCGTGTCCGCCGCCAAGGCCCTGTCGCTCGCCCTGCGTGTCCCGCTGCTCGGCGTGAACCACCTGCGCGGCCACGTCTGGTCGCCCTTCATCCCGCTGCACGCGGCGGCGCCGGCCGAGTTTGGCGCGCGTTTCCAGGCGCTCCTGCCGCATCTCGGCCTGGTCGTCTCCGGTGGCAACACCCTCCTGTTTTCCGTGGGCGAGGACCGTCGCGTGACCGTGCTCTCCAGCACCCGCGACGACGCGGCGGGAGAGGCCCTCGACAAGGGGGCTAAGCTGCTCGGCCTCGGCTATCCGGGCGGACCGCTCATCGAGCGCCTGGCCCGCGACGGCAAGCCAGACGCCTTTGACTTCCCGCGAGGCATCGGCCCGCGCAGCGACCTCGATTTCAGCTTCTCCGGCC
>JAHFTI010000216.1 GCA_023265535.1 Opitutaceae bacterium | reverse complement strand
CATCTCACGGAACAGCTGCTCATAGAACGGCCGCGTGGGCCAGTCCTTGGGGAGATGCTCGAGCACGAGGCAGAGCCCGCCATAGACCCAGCCGTTGCCGCGCCCCCAGAAGATCTTGCGGCCGTTGGGGGACTTCTTGTCGGGGAAATTGCCATCGCGGAAGAAGAACTTCTCCTGCGGATCCCACAGGTGGTCATAGGTGAAGCGGAATTCGGAGTCCATGAACTCCAGGTAACGCTTGTCGCCTGTCGCGGAGTAGAGCCGCACCAGGCTGGGGGGGCCCATGTAGATCGCATCACACCAGGTCCAGCGGTCGGTCACGGGAATTCCGGGGAAGGCATCGGGCTTGCTCATGTCGAGAGCCTCCTTGCGCGGATCGGCGATCACCGCGTCAGCCCAGGCCTTGATGGGCTCGAAACGCTCCTTGCGCGAGGTGTCCATTGCGTACACGTCGAGCCAGGCATGGCCCACGGCGACGTCATCCGCATGGTACTTGCGGAAATGCGGCTTCCAGCCGGCCTGGCGCCCATAGGCGATCACGGCGGCGAGGTATTTCGCATCGCCAGTGACCTGGGAGAGGCGAAGCAGGCCATCATAATGCGGCGCCGCCACCCAGTCGGTGATGGGCGTGTTGCCGTGCGGATTTGCGAGCTGCCAGTCGGCGGCCGAACGCAGCAGGTGTGCGATGGCGGCCGGGTCGAGCGGGGCTTGGCTGGAGGCCGCGGCGGGGGCGGCGGCGGGAACCTCGGAGAAGGCCGAGGGAAGGGCGCAGCACAGCGGCAGCAGGCCGAGCGCAGCGACGCGAAGGATCACTTTCGATGTCATCGGTTGGAGGAGTCTGAGGGGGGGAAATGAAAGCTGCGGAGACAATGGGGACAATCGGGAGGGAGGCAATGCCCGGAAGGCCGCATCCGCGGAATTTTGCGGCCTCGGGCATCGTCCACGAATGACGGGCGTCCCCCACCCGGGGTTCACAAAAAAAGCCCTCCCGTCCGGGGACGGGGGGCCTTTTCGGCTGTAATCCAAACCTGGATACAAAGCTGCGCTCAGCGGGCGAGCCAGCCGCCGTCGACGGCCACGGTGTAGCCGTTGATGTAGTCGGAGGCGGGCGAGGCGAGGAAGACGACGGCGCCCTTGAGGTCCTCGGGGGTGCCCCAACGGCCGGCCGGGATGCGCTCGAGGATGGCGTTGGAACGCTTCTCGTCGGCGCGCAGCTGCGCGGTGTTGTCGGTCGCCATGTAGCCGGGGGCGATCGCGTTGGCGTTGATGCCCTTCGAGGCGAGCTCGTTGGCCATCAGGCGGGTCAGGCCCTGCACCGCGCTCTTCGAGCAGGTGTAGGAGGGCACGCGGATGCCGCCCTGGAAGGAGAGCATCGAGGCGATGTTGATGATCTTGCCCTTGGCGTTGCGGGCGATCACGTCCTTGACGAAGACCTGGCTCAGGAGGAACACGGCATCGATGTTGATGCCCATGACGTCGTCCCAGTCCTTCTCGCTGAAGTCGACGAAGTCGGCGCGGCGGATGATGCCGGCGCAGTTCACGAGGATGTCGAGCGAGGCGAAGCTCTTGCGGGCCTCGGCGATGACCTGCGGGATCGCGGCGCGGTCGCTGAGGTTGGCCTGCACGGAGGCGCACTTGCGGCCGAGGGCCTGAACGGCGGCGGCCGTCTCGGTCACGGGAAGGAAGTCGACGGCAACGATGTCGGCGCCGGCTTCGGCGAGGGCGAGGGCCATGCCTTGGCCGAGGCCGCGGGCGGCACCGGTCACAATGGCGACTTTTCCATCAAGTTTGAATTGGTCGAGGATGTTGGACATAATGTGCGGGGATTGAGGTTGGATCGGGTTCGGGAAAAGGATGCGTCGCGTCGGCTCAGCGGAAATCGGTGATGGAGAACTTGTCCATGTCGTCGAAGCGCTGGTTCTCGCCGCCCATCGCCCACACGAAACGGTAGGCGTTGGTGCCGGCGCCGGAGTGGATGGACCAGCTGGGGGAGAGGGCCACCTGGCGGTTGCCCACCCAGAGGGCGCGCGTCTCGGTCGGCTCGCCGAGGAGATGCAGCACGGCATGGCCGGCGGGGACGTCGAAATAGCAGTAAACCTCCGTGCGGCGGTCGTGCGTGTGGCTGGGCATCGTGTTCCAGACACTGCCCGTCGCGAGCTCCGTGAAGCCCATCACCAGCTGGCAGCTCTTGATGCCGTTCTCGTGGATGTACTGGTGCAGCGTGCGCTCGTTGGCGTCGGCCTTGGTGCCGAGCTTGATGATGTTTGCCTGCGCCGGGGTCGCCAGTGAGGTCGGGTAGCTGGCATGGGCGGGATAGCTGATCAGGTAGAAAGCCGCCGGATCGCTGGCGGAATCGCTCGAAAACACCACCGACTTGCTGCCACGGCCCACATAGAGGCAGTCCAGCTTGCCCACCGAATAGACCGTGCCGTCGACACTCACCTTGCCCGAGGCGCCGAGGTTCAGGATGCCCAGCTCGCGGCGTTGGCAGAAGAAATCCGCACGCAGCTGCTCACCGGCCGGCAACGCCAGCGGGGCCTGCGTCGGGATCACGCCGCCGACAATCGCGCGGTCCAGGTCGGTGTACACCAGCTTGAGCTCGCCCGCGGCGAACAGGTCGGGAATCAGGAAGTTCGCGCGAAGGCCCGCTGTGTCGAGCCGCTTGGTCTCTGCCTTGCCGGGAAGGGAATGGGTTTTCATATCGGTTGAGTGGTTTGAATGTAGTGTTCAACTATGAAACATCAAGAAAATTCCCGGGAACAGCAGCGGCAGTGATAATCTTACATTTACACAAATAAGAGCGCTTTACAAATCCCCAAAAGCACTGTTCAAATATGAACAGATAAATCATGCCGACCTACAGCATCCCCAACCTCGGAAACGCCTGCCGCCTGCTCCGCCACATGTCCGACCAGCGCGACGGCCTCAGCGTGACCCAGCTTGCGCAGGCGCTGAAGCTTCCACGCACCACCTGCCTGCGCATCGTGCACACACTCGCCTCGGAGGGCTTCCTCCGAGAGCAGGGCGGCACCTACGTGCTCGGCGGCGGCGTCATCCCGCTCGGCCTGAAGGCGCTGCAGGACCTCGACCTCTACACGCAGTCCTCCCCCATCCTGCGCCGTCTCACGGAGATCACCGGCGAAACCTCCCACCTGGCGGTCTGGAGCGACTCCCGCTCCCTCATCATCAACGTCTGCGACAGCCCCCACCCCCTGCGCGCCGCCTCGCGCCCCGGCACGCGCGCCTTCGGCAATTGCTCCGCGACAGGCAAGATTCTCCTCGCCTTCAACCACCTTGAGAACATCGGCGAGATACTTCCTCCCGAGCACCGCGCCCGCTTCACCGCCCACTCCATCTGCGACCTCGACGAATTGAAGGTCGAGCTGCGCCGCGTCCAGGCTCTCGGCTACGCGCTCGACAACGAGGAATACCATGAGGGCGTGCGCTGCCTCGCCGCCCCCGTTCGCAACGCCCACGGCGAAGTCTGCGCCTCCATCGGCCTCACCGCCGCCACCCTCCGCTTTCCGGAGTCAAAGACCGCGGAGGTCGCCCGCGAAGTCATCGACGCAGGCAACAAGCTCTCATTGCAACTGGGTTGGAATATCTAAGCGGCGCAGCACCAGACTAAACCGCTCACCAAGCGGCGAATGCGTAGTCCTCCGCCTTGATTCCGCCACGGCCCTGCCTTCACTGGTGGCAGCCGTTTTTGCCTCTCCCCAGGTCTCCCTGGCCCCGGGTGCAGCGCACGGCCCACACCAGCGCCGCAATGCCCCTCCCACGCATTCTCATCAACGAGGATTCCCCGACCGACCTGCGCCAGCTCGTCGAGGAGCTCAACCGCTCGCACCTCGCCTGCGACACGCGCTGCACCTCCACCCAGGCCGGCTTCGTCGAGGCGCTCGACCAGTTCGCCCCGGATCTCATCATTTCCGACTACTATCTGTGCGATTTTGACGGCCTGCAGGTCCTGTCCCTCGCCCGCCAGCACCGCCCCGGCACCCCCGTCATCATCCTCACCACAGCCCTCAACGAGGAAATCGCCGTCGAGTGCATGAAACGCGGCGCCGCCGACTACGTGCTCAAGAGCCGCCTGCCCTCCATCATCCCTGCCGCCACCTCCCTGCTGGAACGCCAGAAGATCGCCTCCGAGAAGGCTCGCCTCGAGTACGAGCATCGCCAGCTGTTCCGCCTCACCCCGAATCTTTTCTGCATCACCAGCGACACCGGCCTCTTCCTCGACGCCAACGACGCCTGGACCTCCCGCCTCGGCTACAGCGCCGCAGAGCTCGCCGGCAAGCACCTGCACTCCCTCGTCCATCCTGACGACCTGCCCACCTTCCTCGCCTGGTGGGAGGAGATCCTCTGCCCGCCGTCGCCCGGAACGACGCCCGAGCCCAGCAGCCGCACCACCGAGTTCGAGTGCCGCCTGCTCCACCATGACGGCCGCCCCCGCCACATCGTCTGGAACGCCACCTCACTGCTGAGCGACTCCCGCGTCTACGCCTATGGCCACGACAACACCGAGCGCAAGGCCGTCGAGGCCGCCCTCCGCGAGAGCGAGGCCCGCTTCCGCGCCATGGCCGACTCCGCCCCCGTGCTCATGTGGGTGGCCGATCCCGAGCTGCGCTTCATCTACTTCAACCGTCCCTGGCTCGAATTCACGGGGCGTCCCCTCGAGCACGAGTTGCGCAACGGCTGGACCCGCGGCGTGCACCCCGACGACCTCCCGCGCTGCGTCGAGATGCTGCAGACCAGCAACCAGAACCGCAGCCCCTTCCGCATCCTCTTCCGCCTGCGCCGCCGCGACGGCGCCTTCCGCTGGATCCTCGACTACGGCATGCCGCGCTTCGACCAGCACAACGTCTTCCTCGGCTACATCGGCTCCTGTATCGACATCACCGAGCAGCACGAGGCCGAGGCCGCCCTCACCCAGCGCGCCGTCAAGCAGAACGCCCTGGTCAACTTCTCCAGCTTCGCCCTCGCCCGCCACCCCTTCTCCACCCTGCTCAACGGAGCCGTCCGCACGGTCTCCGACACGCTCATCGTGGAGCATTGCCAGGTCCTCGCCCTCGCCCCCGACGGCACCCACTTCACCCTCGCCGCCTCCAGCGATCCCGAGGAGGACGCCCCGTCGCTCGGGCAAAATGTCAGCGACGCCACGCCGGCCATGTTCACGGGGCGGATGCTGCTGCTCCCCGACGACGCCGACCATTTCCCCGGCGCCGGCGCACTCTCCCTGCGCGGCATCCGCAACGGCCTCTCCGTCATCATCGGCAGCGGCGAGAAACCCTACGGCCTGCTCGTCGCGGCCACCAGCCAGCCCCACTCCCTCTCCGGCGACTCCGCGTCCTTCCTGCAGAGTATCGCCAACATCCTGAGCACCGTCCACGCCCGCAACCTCGCCGAGGACGCCCTCGCCGAAAGCGAACAGAAGCTCCTGCAATCGCAGAAGATGGAGGCCGTCGGCCAGCTCGCCGGCGGTGTCGCCCACGACTTCAACAACCTGCTCACCGCAGTCCGCTGCTACGCCGAGATCCTCAACGACGACCTCACCGAACAGGCCCCGGCCGCCCAGCCCAAGGTCGCCGAGATCCTCAAGGCCACCGCCCGCGCCTCAGCCCTCACCCGCCAGCTGCTCGCCTTCTCCCGAAAGCAGATCGTGCAGCCGGAGGTCCTCGACCTCAACCACGTCATCACCGACATCGGCGACATCCTGCGCTCCCTGCTCAGCGAAAACATCGTCTTCGAGCACATCTCCAGCCAGCAGCCCGCCACCATCCGCGCCGACCGCGGCCAGATCGAGCAGGTCATCATCAACCTCGCCATCAACGCCCGCGACGCCATGCCCCAGGGCGGCCGCCTCACCCTGCGCACCGCCACGCGCCTGCTCACCTCGCGCGACGACGACACACGCGACCTTCCCCCCGGACCCTACATCGAACTCTCCGTGTGCGACTCCGGCGTCGGCATGAGCCCAGATGTCCAGTCCCACCTCTTCGAGCCCTTCTTCACCACCAAGCCCAAGGGCCGCGGCACCGGCCTCGGCCTCGCCACCTGCAACGTCATCCTAAAGAACGCGGGCGGCGGCATCCGCTGCGCGAGCCGCCTGGGCGAAGGCACCACCTTCATGGTCCTCCTGCCCGAGGTCCGCGAGGAGGAGTTCCGCCCCGAGTGCTTCGAGGACGAGACCCCCATGGGCCGCGCCGAGAGCATCCTGCTCGTCGAGGATGACGAGTCCGTGCGCTTCGTCACCGAGACGATCCTGCGCTCCCTGGGCTACAGCGTGCACACCGAGCCGGGCGGCCCCGAGGCGCTCGCCCTGTGCCTGAGCGACCACGCCCCGCGCTTCGACCTGCTCTTCACCGACATCGTGATGCCCTTCATCGGCGGCCACGAGCTCGCCGAGCGTCTCACCGCCCTGCGCCCCGGCCTCAAGGTGATGTTCATGTCCGGTTTCGTCGACGACCCCGCCGTGCTGCAGGCAGTCCAGAAGGGAAAGACCCCCTTCCTGGAGAAACCCTACAACCGCCAGACCCTCGCCAAGAAACTGCGCGAGGCCCTCGACAGCCGCTAGCCCTCCGGCGCCCCGCCCTCAGGCGCCGCGCTCGCTCAGCCGCGCGATCACCGCCGGCAGCAGCTCATGCTCCGCCTGGTGCACCTTGGCCGCCAGGCTCTCCAGCGTATCCGTCGCCTCGATACGCACCACCGCCTGGTCCAGGATGGGCCCGCCGTCCACCTCGAGGGTCACCTCATGCACGGTGCAGCCGGTCACCTTCACGCCGCGGCGGAAGGCCTGCCCGATGCCGTCGAGGCCCGGGAAGCTCGGCAGCAGGCTGGGATGGAGATTGATGATGCGCCCCGCGAAGGCCGTCAGGAAACCGGGCTTGAGCACGCGCATGAAGCCGGCCAGCACCACGAGGTCCGGCCTCTCGGCTTTGACCGCATCGATGAAACGCTGCTCGCCCTCGCCCTCGAGCTTTGTCTTGAAGGGTGCCGGATCGATGAAGGCCGCCTTCACGCCGAAACGCGGCCCCAGCGCCAGCATGCCCGCCTCAGGCTTGTCCGTGAAAAGCGCCACCACCGGGGCACGCCCCAGTTTTCCCGCCTGCTGGGCTGAAAGGAT
>JAHFTI010000215.1 GCA_023265535.1 Opitutaceae bacterium | reverse complement strand
GCTGTAGAGCCAGAGGTTGGGGATGGCGTTGAAGAGGGAGTCGGCGGTGGTGGCGAGGACGGCGCCGGCGCGCTGCAGGGGGCCGAGGTGGGCGGCGAGCCAGGTGAAGCCGTCCTTGAGGGGGGTGAGGCCGAGGCTGCCGAGGAGGGCGATGGCTGTGGCGACTGTGAGGGAGACGGCTAGGAAGGCGGCGCGGGCGGCGAGGGGCCAGCTGGCGAAGGAGTGGCGGTACCACGGAAGGGCGGCCTGGGCTGCGATGGCGGCGAGCACGCGGTGCTCGAGGGTGCGGGGTGCGCGGCGCTCGGGCAGGCTGCGCAGGGTGCGATGCACGAGGCGCTCCAGATCCTTTTCGTTGTGGGTGTTCATGACCGGGAAGATTTGGGGTTCACTGGGAGGCGAGCTGTTCGCGACCGGCGCCGTGTGAGAGCAGGCCGGCGAGGGCCTTGCGGCCGCGGAGGATGTCGGTTTTGACCTTGGCGAGGGAGACGCCGAGCTTTCGGGCGATCTCGTCGTAGGGCATGTCCTCGAAGTGGAAGAGGACGAGGGGGACGCGCTGGTTCTGGGGGAGCTGTTCGAGGGCCTGTTCGACCCAGGCGCGGCGGTCGCCCTGTTCCATGTCGGAGAAGAAGGTGTCTGGGGCGGCGAACTCGATGGCGGGGCTGTCCTCGCTGTCGCCCTCGTCGTCGTTGCGTGTGAACTCTGAGAAGAAACGCCAGCGTTTGCGGTAGCGCTGGAGGTGGTTGAGTGAGAGGTTGGTTGCGACGGTCTTAAGCCAGCCCCCGGCGGTCGGATTGCCGCGGAGGTTGTCCCAGTGGCCGTAGGCTTTCAGAAACACCTCCTGGGAGATGTCCTCGGCGTGCGTCTCGTTTCCGAGAAGCCGAGCCGAGGTGGAAAAGACCATGTCCTGATAGCGACGCATGAATTCGGTGAAGTCGTCCGGGGGGATCAGTCCCGAGGTGGGTGTTTGCACTGGAGGGTCATCGTTTGTCTGCAGAACACGGCGGGATGACTCCGAGTTGCAAAAAATACCGGAAAGCGTGCGTGCGGCGCTGGCGAGGAGGCGCGGGATTTGGGCAAGTGCCGAGGCCAGAGGGCCATGGGCATCCGGGAAAAAAGGCGCGCGGCGCTGCGAAATCCCGGCGAGGGGCAGGGAGAGGGCGGGGGCAGCGATGGAAAGGGATGGCATTCCGGCGAGGGGAGCTGGGTCTGGGATAGGGTAGCGAAATGCGGCTGAATTGCGAGGCGAGAGCCGACTGACTCGACCTTCCGCGCTGGTTTAGGGAGCGAGGGAAGGCTGTCCCTTCCTATCGAGCGGGGCATCCTTGATTTGCTCCTCTTCCACAATCGGGGCAGGTGAGCGACCCAGGGTGCGCAGGGCCCTGAAGGCAGCTTTTCGAACTTCGAAGGCACGCACGTGGGAATCAACCGGCTTGGGATTGTTGTTCACCCATGTGCTTCTCGTGTAAGTGATGAAGCTGTCATCCTTGAGCAACTCTTCCAGGCGCGGAATGAATTCCTCAAAGTGGCAAAGACCGGCTTGCCTGGCTCCGGCACTTCGTTCGTGAGGGCTCTCCGAATTGATCTTCCTGAGCACCTTGGCTCGTGCGGCCTCAGTGGTCTTATGACGAAGTGCCGCAGGAAGTTGCTCCTCCTTGAGCAGGCTTCCGTCCGAGAGCCTTATTCCAAGGAAATGCCCCCAGTGCAGCCGAATCACCAGTATGCCGCTGGAGTCGTCCAGGATCATCTCGGCGGAGGAATTCCAATAAATGCTGGAAACGCTTTGATCGATCAGTGCCCCCTCGTGGCCATCACTTCCCCATTCGGTGAAGCGGTTCAGGTCCAGGCTTTCCAAGGTATGTCGGCGGATGAGTTCGCCCCGGGGGCCGTAGATGACAATAGGATCTTTCCCCACGCCGAACCAAGTGTCGAAGGTGATGACCCGTGTGCCATCGTTTGAGACGAGGGCATTCAGGGGATTTACAGGATTCACCAGGGGGGCGCGCCAGACTGTTGTGAATTGTGGTCCTTCCAGACGCTCAAGGTGGCCCAGGCATTTGAGGCTCTCGGGCGTTTCGCCCGGACTCGCTGCAGCAGTCGCAGTGTTCGAGGCGGTGTTGGGCACGGTGTGGGCAGGGACGCGGACAGTGTGCCGCTTGGCGGGAGTATAGGTGAAGCGATGGCTTCCGTCGGTCGAATGCACCACCTTGGGCCCTTCCGGATAGATCCAGGAGTCTGCCAGGAGCTTGGGCACAAGGAGAATTGCCAGCAGGGCAATGAGGGGGTGGCGCAGGAAGCAGGGCATGGGCTGGGGCGGTGGGTATCTCGGCGTGGGGGAAGCTGTTGACATCAAGGACCTGACAAAGCGGGAGGGCGAGCTGGTAATAGGGCCGGGCAGCCCATGCATTCGGGCTTCACATGGGGGGCGGGGGGACGTCAGGATGCGCAATTCCGGGCTCCAGGGGCCTGGGTTCGCCGCCGTGGCTGCACACACACAAAGAGACTTTCCCTATCGCATCGAATTTCCGCCGGAGCTGCCGATCAGCTCGCGGGCGGAGGAAATCATCACGTGCATCCAGGAGAACCAGGTCGTCATCCTGGCGGGCGAGACGGGGTCGGGCAAGACGACGCAGATCCCGAAGATGTGCCTGGTGGCGGGGCGCGGGGTGCGGGGGCGCATCGCCTGCACGCAGCCGCGCCGCGTGGCGGCCCTGTCGATCTCGCGCCGCGTGGCCGAGGAACTCGGCGTGGAGTGGGGGCGCGAGGTGGGCGTGAAGGTGCGCTTCAGCGACCAGACCTCCGACCAGACCGCGGTCAAGTTCCTCACGGACGGCATGCTGCTGGCCGAGGTGCAGGGCGACCCGATGCTGCGTGGCTACGACACGATCATCATCGACGAGGCGCATGAGCGCTCGCTCAACATCGACTTCCTGCTCGGGCACCTGCGCCAGCTGCGTTTCAGGCGGCCCGACCTGAAGATCATCGTGACCTCCGCGACGATCGACACGCAGGCCTTCAGCGAGGCCTTCGACGGCGCGCCCGTGATCCAGGTTTCCGGACGCACCTACCCGGTCGAGACGATCTACATGCCGCTCGACCAGTTCGGCAGCGACTACGTCGAGGAGGAGGAGGACCCGGCGGCCGAGCCCGAGGACAAGGCCTCCGCCAAGGCCGAGGCGCTGCACTACGTGGATGGCGCGGTCGAGGCTGTGGGGCGCATCCTGGAGCAGGGTGACAAGGGCGATGTGCTGGTCTTCATGCCCAGCGAACGCGACATCCGCGAGACCTGCGATGCGCTGGAAAATGCGCGCGGACGGGGGCGCGGGGCGATCGAGCTGATCCCGCTCTTCGGACGACTTTCTAACGCGGAGCAGCAACGCGTGTTTGCGCCCTCGCAGAGGCGCAAGGTCATCGTGGCGACCAACATCGCCGAGACCTCGCTGACGCTGCCGGGCATCCGCTACGTGGTGGACACGGGGCTCTCGCGCCTCAGCCGCTATTCGCCGGCGGCGCGCACGCGCAGGCTGCCCATCGAGCCGGTCTCGCAGTCGAGCGCCGACCAGCGCAAGGGCCGCGCGGGCCGCGTGTCCGAGGGTATCTGCATCCGCCTGTATTCGGAGGAGGACTACAATGCGCGCCCGCGTTTCACCCAGCCCGAGATCCAGCGCGCGAACCTCGCCGACGTCATCCTGCGCCTGAAGGCCTTCGGGCTGGGCGACATCGAGCGCTTTCCCTTCATCAACCCGCCGGCGGGCAAGGCGATCCGCTCCGGCTACGCCCTGCTCGAGGAGCTGGGTGCGGTGGAGATCGTCGAGGCCGACGGCATGACCGATGCCGAGCGCGCGGTGGCGGCCAGCCAGGGCGGCGTGGCCGGTCGCGAGCGTGCAGGGGCGGGCGGCGGAGCGACGCCGGGGACGTTCTCAGGGGCGGGGGCGGCGGCGGGCAATGGACCCAGCCAGGCCCAAGGCCGCGCCCAGGGTTCTGCGGCCGGGCAGGACCTGCGCCAGCAGGGGGCCTTCTCGTCGGGCGTGGCCCTGCCGGGCGAACACAGCTTGACACAGATCGGACGCGAGCTGGCGCGGCTGCCGGTGGACCCGACCGTGGGCAGGATGATCCTGCAGGCCAGGCGCGAGCGTTGCCTGGCGGAGCTGTTGGTGATCGCGGCCGGCCTCTCAATCCAAGACCCGCGCGAACGGCCGCTGGACAAGCAGGCCGCGGCCGATGCGGCACACCGCAGGTTCTCGCACCCGGACTCGGATTTCCTGACGCTGCTGCGCATCTGGGAGCTCTTCCACGACCAGGTGGAAACCATGTCGCAGGGACGGCTGCGGCGCTTCTGCCACGACAATTTCCTGAGCTATGTGCGCATGCGCGAATGGCGCGACATCCATTCCCAGCTCACCGACGTGCTGCGGGAGCGCGAGGACTTCCGCATGACCAGTGTGCGGGTGGTGGGCGGGGGGCGGGCCGTGGAGAGCGGACGCCGGACTTCCGAGGTCGGAGGGCAGGGGCAGGGCACGGGCACGCGTGCGGCCTCGGTGGCTGGGGCGGAGCAGCAGCGCGGCGGGCAGGGACGCACCGATGGCGGCCGCGGCGGGCAGGCTGACAAGGGCGGCGCACAGGCCCAGCGTGGCGGGCCGCAGGCGACGGGGCGCGGCCAGGCTGGCGCAGGTGCGCAGGGGCGCGGCGACAGGGCGCAGGGCCATGGCCAGGGCCAGGGGCCGCAGCGCAGCCGGGGCGAGGAGGCGCGCGCGGAGGAGGAACTTTTGTATGGAAGTCGTGGATACGCGGTGATCCACCGCAGCATCCTTTCGGGCCTGCTGGGCAACGTGGCCCTCCTCGACGAGGAGACGCGCCAGTACAAGGCCACGGGGGCGCGCACGGTGGTGCTGTTCCCGGGCTCGGCCCTGTTCAGGCGCGAGGAGCGCAGGCGCGGGGGCGAGGACAAGCGCGAGGGGCAGCGTGCGGAGAAGGCGCCGAAGGCCCCGCGCTGGATCATGTCCTCCGAGATCGTCGAGACCTCGCGCGTCTATGCCCGCACCAACGCCAAGCTCGATCCGCGCTGGCTGGTCGACCTGGGCGCCCACCTCATGAAGGTGAGCCACAGCGAGCCCTTCTGGAACCAGGAGCAGGGACGCGTGCTGGTGAAGCAGCGCACCCGCCTCTACGGGCTCGAGATCGAGACGCGCGCCGTGGGCTACGGGCGCGTGAATCCCGTGCACGCCACGGAGATCTTCATCCGCGAGGGCCTGGTGGCCGACACCGTCGAGTTTCCCCTCGATTTCATCGCCCACAACCGCCGCGTGCGCGAGAAGATCGAGTTTTCGCTCACGCGCATGCGCGACAGCGGCTACCTCAACCTGGACGAGGCGCTCTACCGCTTCTACGAGGCGCGCCTGATCGGCGAGGCCGGGCAGGCGGTGGCGGGCGTCAAGGGTGAGGGGGCGGCCGAGGCCGCCGAGAAGGCCGGCTTCAAGTGGGTGAGTTGTGTGCAGGAACTGGTCGATCTCGTGCGCGAAAAGCGCATGACCGAGCCCGATTTCCTGGAGATCGAGCCCGAGGACCTGCGCGATCCCGAGTCGCTGCAGCATGACGAGGTGGCCTTCCCCGAGGCGCTGCCCGTCGAGAACCGGGTGATCCCGCTGAACTACGCCTACAAGCCGGGGCAGGCCGACGACGGCGTCACGCTCGACGTGAACGTGCGCGATGCGGCGGCGCTGACGCCGGCGGCGCTCGACTGGGCGATTCCGGGCTACACTCAGGACAAGGTGGAGCATTACCTGCGCTCGTTGCCCAAGGAGTTGCGCAAGGCCTTCGTGCCGCTCTCCGAGACGGTGCCCGCCGTGACCAAGGCGGTGGAGCAGCTGGCGCGCCTGCGCAACCACGGGCAGACCCTGATGGAGCTCATGAAGGAGCACCTGCGCGAGCGCTTTGGCTTCCGCTTCGAGTCGAACGTGTGGGACGAGAAGCCGCTGCCCGAGCACCTGCGCGTGCGGGTGCGCGTGAGCGATGACCAGGGGCGCGAGCTGTGCGCCAGCCGTGAGCTGGCGGAGGTGCAGGCGTTGCTGAGCGCGCGCCAGAAGGAGCTTTCGGCGGCGAGCGTGCACGAGGATCCCCCGGTGTGGCGCCAGGCGCGGAACAAGTGGGAGCGTCCCGAGGCGGAGCACTGGGCCTTTGGCGACCTGCCCGCGAGCGTGGTGATCGGCGAGCAGGCAGGCCTTCCGCTGCTGGCCTTCACGGCGTTGCGCGTGGGCAGCCTGGGGGTGTCGCTGCGCCTGGTGCGCACCGAGGCCGAGGCGGCGGTGCTGACGCGTGCGGGCCTCTCGCGCCTGCTCGAGCTGCAGCTGGGCCGCGAGCTCATGTGGTTGGAGCGCGACCTCAAGCAGCTGCGCGAGCTCGGCCCGCAGCTCACGCTCATCGCCCCGCTGGAGCAGCTCCAGGCCGACCTTTTCTCGACGCTCAGGACCTGGCTGCTGGCGCCCACGCGTATCCAGGTTGTCACTACGGACGCAGGTCCGCTGCTCACCAAGGCGGCCTTCGACGCGGCAGTGGAGCGCACGCGCGAGGAGATGCAGGGCCTGGTGCCGCGCCTCATCGAGCAGCTGCGCGAGGTGGTGGAGCTGAGGCAGGTGCTCAGCCTGCAGGGCAACGGCCCCGCCGGGCTTGCCGCCGAGGTTCTGGCACTGCTGCCCGCGGACTTCCTGCGTTGCACGAGCTACGAGCGGCTGCTTCAGCTCGGGCGTTACATGCGTGCCAAGAAGCTTCGGGTGGAGCGCTGGCGCCAGAACCCGCACAAGGACGCGGAGCGTGCCCGGCTGCTCGCGCCCTACCTGCCGGTTGCCACGCGCCATGGGCGGCATTCGCGTTTCTATTGGCTCGTGGAGGAATACCGCGTGAGTGTGTTCGCCCAGGAGCTGGGCACGGCGGAATCCGTGTCGCCGGTGAAGCTCGACGCGGAAATGAAGGAGTTGCCGGCGGTGCCGCTTCCTCCGCCCACGCCCGCTGCCCCCGCCCCTGCCGGCGCGGCGTTGCGTCCCTCGGGAGGCGCCAGCTCGGTCCCGCCCAGGCCCGTCGTGCCTTCCCCGGCGACGCGTGCCCAGCATGCGGCCGAGCAGGCTGCGGCGCAGGCTGCCGCCAAGGCCAT
>JAHFTI010000214.1 GCA_023265535.1 Opitutaceae bacterium | reverse complement strand
CGGCCGACAAGGGGGCTGATCCGTCCAACATCGATTCCAACAAGGGGCTGGTGAAGCTTTCCCTCGAGCCCTATCCCGAGCTCCGGAACGCCATGTGGGAGATCAACCGTCAGGTCTATTCCTTGGCGCGCTATTTTGACGCCCAGGCCGTTGCCAAGGCTCCCTGAGCGGCGGGGAGCTGGAGGGCGGGGAGGGGGGGGCGCGGGGTGAATATTGCTTGCAACAAGGCGGGCGCCAAAAAGCGAGCTCTGTAGTAACTTTGCTAATTTTGGGTTTGCCGCGCTTAGCCACTGATCCACAGAAAATAGGGAATGATATTGGTACGAAACCCCCGTACGGTCGCGCTGCTGCTCGGCGCGTTTGCACTAATTGGCTTGGCGGGCTGTGCGTCCGCCACCCGCGTGGCCTCCAACGGAGCCGTTGAGAGGGCCGCGAGTGCGCAGGTCCATGTCGCGCTCACCAAGCAGGAAATCGGGGCGGACATCCACAATTCCAACGTGTCCGCAGCCACGGGTGGCGGCCTGATTGCCGCGTTCATCGACCTGGGCATCGAGCATTCGCGCGCCAAGAAGGCCGAGGTGGCCATCGTTCCGGTGCGTGACGCCCTGCTGGGTTATGATGTGGGGAAGACTTTCTCGGAGGCGCTGCAGGCGGCCGCCGAAGGACCGGCCTGGCTGAAGGCGGCCAAGATTGAGGTGCGTAGCGCTGCGGACCTGGGTGACCAGAAGAAGGTGTTGGCCGCGGCCACCGCCGACGTGGTCATGACACTCGTGACCGACTACAAGATGCTGCCCGATTTCAACGGTGTCAGGGTGAGCGTGCAGGCCACGCTCCGACCGCGCTCCGCCGAGCTCGTCGCCACTGCAAAGGGCAATCCTGATGGTGTGCTTTTCGCCAATCGTTTTGTCACCACGCGCAATTCGAGGGCCCCCCTCATGCCCGCCACTCACGCCGGGTATGCCGCCGCCTGGGCTGCAGACGGAGGCAAGACCATCCGCGCTGCTCTCGATGAGGCGCTTGCGGAGCTAGCCCGCATGATTGTCTGGGACCTCAAGCAGGACGGCCCCGCCGGTCAGGCCCTTTACAAGGCCGGGGCGGACAGCTACATGTTCAACGTCGTGGATGCCAGGGGCCTGCCGGTCCGTGGCTTCAGCGTGCGGGTGGATTCCGGCCGCAGCTGGATTCGCACGCCTTCCGGTGAGCTTCATTCGGTGACCCAATGAAGCAGTCCCGGCCGGGCGCGTTCAGGGGCCTCGCGGTCGTTCTTCTGCTGGCGTCGGGAGGCCTTCCCGCCTGTGTGGCCCCGGCACAGCTGAGCCTGGCCGAACCTGGGGCAAGGCCGCAGGCCACACCGTCCGGGGCGCCGCGTGTGTGGCTCACGGAGGTCATCGACCAGCGTCAGGGCTCGGAGTCGCTGGGGCAGGTGGCTGCGCGGAACTTTTCCTCGGCCGACCTGATTCCCTGGCTTCAAAACGCACTGCTGGGCCTGAATTCACGCGAATTCTCGCTGGTCAGGCCTGATGCCGAGGCGTTGCCAGGCCCCCGGCTCAAGGTGCGCCTGGTGAAGGCCTATGTGGACAGCGTGCATGCCTCGAAGATCGCGGTCGTGGTCATCGAGACCGAACTCAGCAAGCCCGATCTCGAGCAGCCCCTGCGCAAGTACTACCGCGGCCAGTGCACCCATGTGAACTGGGCCAGCGGCTCGGGCGAGGTCGTCAGTTCGTTGCGGGTGGCGCTGGCTGATTGCCTCGACAAACTTGGCAGGGACCTCGGCCCCTCGCTCAACTACTAGCAGGCCGCCAAAATGCACTTCATGTTCGACAAAGGGCCGGAAGTGCCTTTGGTGCTGGGTGTCATGATGTGCCACGCGGCCAACAGCATTATTACCGGCATTATTATTACCAGCCCCAGGCCCGGGGATGGAGTCATGGCTTACGCGCAACGCTGAGACCAAGAAACTTCAAAGACCCCGGGCCAAAAGCTCGGGGTTTCGTTTTTTATGACCAATCCCTTCATCAAGATCTACGACACCACCCTCCGCGATGGCACGCAGGGCGAAGGCATCAGCTTTTCGGTCACCGACAAACTCCTGATCACGGAGCGGCTCGACCAGTTTGGCGTGGACTACATTGAAGGCGGCTTTCCCGGTTCCAACCCTCGCGACATCGCGTACTTCGCCGAGGCCAGCAAACTGAAGCTCAAGCATGCGCGCATCGCGGCCTTCGGTTCAACGCGCCGGACTGGCATCAAGGCCTCCGAGGATGCGCAGCTCCAGACCCTGCTCGCCAGTGGTGTGCCGGTCATGACGCTTGTCGGAAAGACCTGGATGCTCCACGTCACGGAGATCCTGCGCACCACGGCCGAGGAAAACCTCGAGATGATCGAGGACTCCATCCGTTTCCTCGTCGCCAACGGCCGCGAGGTGATCCACGACGCCGAGCATTTCTTCGACGGCTTCAGGGACAACCCCGACTATGCGTTGCGCACCCTCGAGGCGGCGATCCGCGGCGGCGCCACGAACCTGACCCTCTGCGACACCAATGGCGGCACCCTCGTAGAGGACCTGCGCGACATCGTGGCGCGCGTCGTGAAGGAGTTCGGTCCCGACAAGGTGGGTGTGCACACGCACAACGACAGCGGCCTGGCGGTGGCCAACTCCCTCGCGGGCATCGCGGGCGGTGCGGTCCTCGTGCAGGGCACGATGAACGGTTACGGCGAACGCACGGGCAACGCCGACCTCATCACCATCCTTCCCAGTCTCGCCCTCAAGATGGGGCGCCAGTTCAACTGCGCCGGCAATCTCAGGCAGCTGCGCGAATTGTCCCTGTATTTCGACGAGCTCGCCAACCTGCGGCCCAACACCAAGTCCCCCTACGTCGGCGCCTCCGCCTTTGCACACAAGGGCGGCCTGCACGCAAATGCCGCCCAGAAGGTCAAGAGCAGCTACGAGCACATCGACCCCGCCCTGGTCGGAAACCAGACCCGCGTGCTGGTCTCCGACATGGCCGGCCGCAGCAGCCTCGTGCTGAAGGCGCGCGAGCTTGGCTATGAGCTCGACGACAAGGCGGCGGCGGTGCGCACGCTCATCGAGGAGCTCAAGGAGCTTGAGTTTCGCGGCTATGAATTTGAGGCGGCGGATGCCTCGCTGCGTGTCCTGATCACGCGGGCACTGGGCCAGGCGCGCCAGTTTTTCGAGATCGAGGGCTATCGTGTCATCGTGGAGCGCCACAACGAGGAGCTCTTCGCGGAGGCCTCGGTCAAGGTGCGTGCGGGCGGGCAGAGCTACCATACGGTGGCCGAGTGCGTCGGTCCCGTGGGCGCCCTGGACAAGGCGTTGCGCCTGGCGCTCGAGCCGGTTTACCCGCAGCTCAAGCAGCTGGAACTGCGCGATTACAAGGTGCGCATCCTCGAGGGGCGCAACGGCGCCAACAGCCGCACGCGTGTGCTGGTGCAGAGCGGCGACGCGCATTCGCTCTGGGGCACCGTGGGCGTGAGCGACAATATCATCGAGGCCTCCTGGCAGGCGCTCGTGGACTCTGTGAATTACAAGCTGATGAAGGACGGGGCCTGATGTCGGATGTCGGATGTCGGATGTCGGATGTCGGATGTCGGATGTCGGATGTCGGATGTCGGATGTCGGATGTCGGATGGGTCCGGCATTGGGAATCACGAAAAAAGCGAGGCTGTTTTGGCCTCGCTTTTTTGTCGGGAAAAACAGCCGCTCAGTGCCCAAGGTCCTTCGGGCCGAAGGCGCGCGGGAGGAGCTCGGAGAGGTGGGTCTCGATGCGGTCGGTGCTGTCGCAGATGCTGATGACCAGGGCGTCGGGTCCGAATTCATTGATCACCTGGCGGCAGGCTCCGCAGGGGGAGGTGGCCGCCTGGGTGGGCGTGTACACGACGACGGCGTCGATGCCCGTCTCCCCGGCGGCGATGGCGCTGAAGATGGCGGTGCGTTCCGCGCAGTTGCAGAGGCCGTAGGAGGCGTTCTCGACATTGCAGCCCGAGTAGATGCGGCCGGACTTGCACAGGATGGAGGCGCCGACCCGGAACTTGGAGTAGGGGGCGTAGGCCTTGGAGGCGATCTGGGTGGCGTTCTTCTCGAGGATGCGGAGGTTGGGGTCTGAGATCGGGGCGGACATGACTGTGTTTTGGGGGCACTTCCGGCATTTTTCAAAGAAAACCCCTTTGTGTTTTGCGGTTCCGCGGAGCGTAGCCTGAATTTCCCCATGGCCGAGGCCCCCGCACAGCTCAAGGATTGGTTCAATGAGGCACGCTACCGCTGGTTTGCCGACGAGGTCGGGCGCCTGTCGCCTGGTTTCGACAGGAAGGCGTTCCTGCGCCACGTGCTCGAGGGGCTCGGTGAGCGCGAACTGCTGCAGCGGCTGAGGCGCACGACCGAGGGGCTGCACCTTTGCCTGCCCGGCGGCTATGCCGAGCACCTTTCGCTGCTGCGCGAGCTTGCCCCGCGTATCGGCCATGGCTTCGTGGGCATCCTTCCCTGCGACTACGTGGGCTGCCACGGCCTCCATGATTTTGACACCTCGATGGCCGCGCTCGCCGAGTTCACACGCTTTGGCTCAGGTGAGTTCGCCGTGCGTGAATTCCTGCGCGCCGACCAGGACCGGGCCCTGCGCCAGATGCTCGCCTGGGCCCAGTCGCCCGACGAACATGTGCGCCGCCTGGCCAGCGAGGGGTCGCGTCCGCGCCTTCCCTGGTCCTTCCGCCTGGAGAGGCTGGTGCGCGACCCCTCGCCCACGAGGCCCATCCTCGAGGCCCTTCGCGCCGATCCCAGCCTCTATGTGCGCAAGTCGGTGGCGAACCACCTCAACGACATCTCCAAGGACCATCCGGATTTCATGCTGGCCCTGCTCGAGGGCTGGGACCTCTCCCATCCCCACACGGCCTGGATCGCCCGGCACGCATGCCGCAGCCTGATCAAGGCGGGGCATGCCCGTGCGCTGGCCCTGTTCAAGGTCGGCACCCGTCCGCGCCTCGAGCGCGCCTCCCTCTCGCTCTCCCCCAGGAGGCTTGCCATAGGCGGCACGCTCGCCCTCTCCGCCATGCTGAAGACCGGAGGACGCAGCACGCAGCGCCTCGTCGTGGACTTTGCGGTCCACTACGTGAAGCAGTCGGGGCGCCCCTCGCGCAAGGTCTTCAAGTGGAAGATGCTCGAATTGGAGGCGGGTGCGGAGCTTTCCCTGTCAAAGCGGATGGCCCTCGTCCAGCGCAGCACGCGCACGCTGGCCCCGGGCCTGCACCGTGTGGAGCTGCTGGTCAATGGGCAGAGCGTCGACACACGCGAGTTCACGCTGACCTCACGCTGACGCGGGCGCGGCGAGCGGGAGCCTGAGGACAAACTCGGTCAGCCCCGGGGTGGAGTAGCGCAGCTCAAGCGTGCCGCCATGGGCGTGGGCGATCTCGCGGCACAGGCTGAGGCCGAGGCCGTGGCCGCCGCCGGAGCGCGCCTCGTCGACGCGGAAAAAGCGCTCGAACAGCCGATGCCGCAGGCCGGGGGGGATGCCGGGGCCGGTGTTGCCGATGGCGAGCTCCGCGGTGCCGTCGCCGCAGTCGCGCAGCGTGCAGGTCACCCGGCCGCCCGTCTCGTTGTGGCGGCACGCGTTGTCGAGGAGGTTGAGGAGGAGGCGCCTCAGGTGGGCGGGGGCGCCCTCCACCCGCAGCCCCCGCTGTATCCGGTGTTCGAATACAAGGGAGCGCAGGTCGGCCAGCATGCCGCCGTCCTCGCAGGCGCCGGTCACCAGTTCGCTGAGATTGAGGGGCTGGCGCGGCAGGGTGAAGCTTCCCGAGTCGAGGCGCGCCAGGAGCAGCAGGCTGTCGGTGAGCTGCGTGAGGCGGCTGATCTCCTCCTGGAGGCTGAGCAGTTTCGCCTCGTGGCTGCGCGGAAGATCGGGGCTGCGCAGGAGCTGTTCCACCTCGCCCTGCATGATGGTCAGGGGCGTGCGCAGCTCGTGCGAGGCGTCCGCCGAAAAGCGCTCGGCCTGCAGGAAGCTGCGCTCAAGGCGGGCGAGCATGCCGTTGAGCACCCGCGCCAGGCGCTTAAGCTCGTCCTCGGCCGCGGGCAGGGGGACGCGCAGGGAGAGACTGCGGGCGTTGATGTCCTCCGCGGTGTCGGTGAGTTCGACGACGGGCCTGAGCACGCGGCCGGAGACCCACCAGCCGCCGACGGCGGCGAGGGCGATCACCAGGGGCAGGGAGAGCAGGTAGGCGGTGACCAGGTCGCTGATGATGTCGTGGACCTCGTCGAGGTCGTACACGATGGCGAGGGTGCAGTCGGGGAAGGGGTAGGAGGCGATGCGCCAGGAGTGGCTCGCATTCCGCACCGAGCGCGGCCTGGGGTTGTTGAGGGCGAGGCGGGCGAGCTCGTCTGAGAGGGAATCGCTGGAGGCCGTGAGCGTGCCCTTGGCGTCGAAGACGGCGATGCTGAGCCAGGGCTGCACCTGGCGCAGCTCGGATTTTCCGGGGACGGGGGTGTCGCGGACGAGGTTGTGCGCCGCCGCCTGCATGTCGGCATCGACCGCCTCGAGCTGCTCGTAGTACAGGTTGACGAAGGTGCCTCCGCTGAAGATGACCAGCAGGATGACGGAGAGGTTGGCGCACCAGAGGCCGATTCTCCAGCGGATGGGCAGGGGGCTCATGGCGCGGCCTGCAGGCTGTAGCCCAGTCCCCGCACGGTCTGGATGAGCTTGGTGGGGAAGGGGTCGTCGATCTTCCGGCGCAGCCGCTGGATGGCCACGTCGACCACGTTGGTGCCGGAGTCGAACTGCTGGCTCCAGACCGCCTGGCTGATCTCCACGCGCGTGACCGGGCGTCCGGGGCTGCGCAGCAGCACCTCGAGCAGGGCGAACTCGCGCGGGGTGAGTTCGATGCGTTGGGCGCCGCGTTTCACCTCGCGCGAGCTGGGGTTCAGGCTGAGGTCGCCGCAGGTCTGGATCACCAGGCCGCCGCCCCCGTCCCTGCGCCGCAGCACGGCGCGCAGGCGTGCGACCAGTTCCTGCATGGAGAAGGGCTTGGTCAGGTAGTCGTCGGCGCCCGTCTCCAGTCCCTCGATGCGCTCGCTCACGTCGCTGCGCGCGGTCAGCAGGATCACGGGCACGCTGTTCTTGTCGGTCAGCAGGCGGCGCAGGACGCTCAGGCCGT
>JAHFTI010000213.1 GCA_023265535.1 Opitutaceae bacterium | reverse complement strand
GCGCAGATGTAGCGCCCAACGGCGATGATGTGCTCCCCCTGCTCGTCCGCCTCAAACAGGGCCAGCGCGGCATCATGATCCTGGTCCACGCCCACCAGGCGTGCGGCCTTCTCCGGGCTCATCTCCACCTGCTCGGTGCCATAACGCTGCAACAGCGTCTGCCGCGTATGGCTGCGGAAAAAGCGCAGCAACGCGGCGTCATCGTTCCGGTTCAGCTTGCGAAGGACGCAGGCAAAGCCGCGCCCGTCGCCCAATTTGAGCGGCAACGATGCAGGTGTGAAGTCGGCAGGCAGCACCAGCATGGCCACGCATGATAGCCTGCAAAGGGCTTGCGCCAAGAGCGTAGCATCCCCTAGCGGCTCAATAAGAAGCCATGATTGCGCAACAATTGTTACTTTCTAATACTTTTTTGGCTTTTCCCTCGGCCATGCTTAGGCCCTGATGTACGCATATCTTGTTCATCGTTGCATGAAATCGATGAGCATTTCACAAAAGCCGCCCTATGTCCTCGCCGGAATCCGAAGCCAAACGCAGCCGCAAGTTCGTAGAACAACTGCAGGCATCACAGATCTACCGGGACTACGAGCAGGCCTTCAGGGAAACCACGGGGCTCCCCCTGGCGCTGCAGCCGCTTGAGGGCTGGGGACTGGCCTTCTCGGGCGACCCCAAGCAGAACCCCTTTTGCGCCCTGATGGCGGGCACGAACCACACCTGCTCCGCCTGCCTCCAAGCCCAGTCTGAACTCCAGGCCAAGGCCTGCCTCGAACCGGCCTCCCTCAAGTGTTTTGCAGGCCTGTGCGACAGTGCGGTGCCCATCCGCGTCGGCGAAAACGTGGTCGCCTTCCTGCACACCGGCCAGGTGCTGCTGCACCAGCCCGACGCCAAGGTCTTCCAGCGCTCGGCCAAGCAGGTCCTCAAGTTCGGCGCCGACGTGGACCTGAAGAAACTCGAGGAAAAGTTCTTCCAGTCGCGCGTGCTCACGGGCAAGCAGCACGAGTCGATCATCCGCCTGCTTTCCATCTTCGCCCAGCATCTGGCCGCCCTCAGCAACCAGCTCGCCGTCCAGGAGGAGCACTCGGAGTCGCCCCAGATCGGCCGCGCCCGCACCTACATCCACGAGCACCAGGACGAGGATCTCTCGCTCGAGCAAGTGGCCAAGGCAGTGAACATGAGCGCCTTCTACTTCTGCAAGATGTTCAAGAAGGCCACGGGCATGACCTTCACGGACTACCTGGCGCGCGTGCGCGTCGAGAAGGTGAAGAACCTGCTCCTGAACCCGCACAAGCGCATCAGCGAGGCCGCCTTTGAGGCGGGCTTCCAATCGCTCTCGCAGTTCAATCGCGTATTCCGCCGCGTGGCGGGCGAGTCCCCGACCGCCTACCGCGACCGCATCCACCCGGCGGGCTAAGCCAGGCCGGTTGTCGGGGCGTCCGCCCTGCCCTTCCCTGCCCTGCCGGGCCGGTCCCCCCTCGCCCGTCACCCCTCGCGTGTCAGGGCCAGCACGGAGGCTGCCGTATTCGCCAGCCAACTACGCCGCTGTTCCTCGGTGCTCGTGATCACGGGGGCCACGGCCAGGCGCTCCACGCGTTGCACCCCGCAAAGCCCGAAGACAATCTTCCGCCAATGCTGGTCCAGCGGATCGCCATACAGCGCCTGCTCCTTGTCCGGGGGGGTGTTGGCGGTGGTGATCACAGCGGCGAAACGCAGCTTGAGAAGTCCCTCCGGACGCGCCCCGCCCTTGCCATCCGGCACAAAGCGATAGGCCCTGCCAGGGCGCAGCACCCGGTCCACCCAGCCGCACAGCATGGCGGGCGGGCGGCACCAGTAGTTGGGATGCACGATGACCAGGCCGTCAGCGGCGCACAGCTGCTCCACGTGACGCTCGACGAGCGGCGGCAGCACGGCGTCGCGCTTGTGTTCCTCCGGACCAAAGACCGGGTCGAAGCCTTCCGCGTGGAGGTCATGGAATTCCACCTCGTGCCCCGCCTCGCGCAGGGCGCCTGCGCAGGCCTGGGCCAGCGCATGGTTGAAACTCCCCTGGGCGGGGTGGCAAAGAATGAGCGAGATCCTCATGGCCCTCCCACGAAAGCCCCCCCGTGCCGCGCGGCAAGACGAACCGTGCAGGGCAGTGTCGGCTCCATTTGACTTTCCCACGGAACGACGGACATCTTTGCGCATGCCCAAACGCGCCGTCCTGCTCGTCAACCTAGGTTCTCCCGACTCCACCAGCGTACCCGATGTGAAGCGTTACCTGCGCGAGTTTCTCGGCGACGAACGCGTGATCGACAAACCCGTCCAGCCCTTACGCTGGCTGCTCGTCAACGCCATCATCACCCCTTTCCGCTCGCCGAAGTCCTCCCACGCCTACCAGTCCGTCTGGCAACCCGAGGGGTCCCCACTCATCATCACGAGCAAGAGTGTGCGCGCCAAGGTAGAGGAAGCCCTCGCACGCAAGGACGTACCCGTTGCCCTCGCCATGCGCTACGGCAAGCCTTCCATCGCCAGCGTCGTCGGGGAGCTCGTGGCGGCCGGTGTCGAGGAGGTTTTCCTGCTCCCGCAGTACCCGCACTACGCGATGTCGAGCTGGGAGACCGTCGTGGTGAAGGTCTACGAGGAATTCGCCAGGCAGGGGCCCAAGGTCCGCGTGGACTGCATCCAACCCTTCTACCAGGACGCGGACTACATCGAGGCACTCTACACGCGCTCCGCCGAACACCTCGCCAAGCCGCACGACTTCCTGCTTTTCAGCTTCCACGGCATCCCGGTGCGCCACCTGTCAAAGGCCGACAGCAGCAAGGCCCACTGCAACTGCGTCGCCGACTGCTGCAACACCCCCTCGCCCGTGCACGCCACCTGCTACAAGGCGCAGTGCCTGGCCACGGTGCGCGCCTTCGTGAAGCGTGCGGGCATTCCCGCCGACAAGTATGCGGTGTCGTTCCAGTCGCGCCTCGTGGGCGAGCCCTGGCTGACGCCCTACACCGACTACGAGCTCAAGCGCCTCGCCGAGGAGGGCAAGAAGCGCCTGCTCGTCATGACGCCGGCCTTCGTGGCCGACTGCCTCGAGACGCTCGAGGAAATCTCCGTCGAAGGTAAGGAAACCTTCATCGAGGCCGGCGGCGAATGGTTCGAACAGATCCCCTGCCTCAACGACCACGAGAGCTACATCGCCTTCACGCGCGGCCGCATCGAGAAGTGGCTGGCGGGTGCTCAGGGCACCTCGTAAACCTCGACGATGGCCACCCCGGTGCCGCCCCCGACACCGGAGACCTGCACGGTGTAGGTCCCCGCAGGCAAGTCGATGAGCAGCGAGGCGTCCGTGCTTCCCGCATTGAGTGGAAAGGCGCCGACCTGTTGGGCCACGGGTGCAAGGGTGGACGCGTGGTCGTCGTTCTCGGCGATTTTCACCGGACCGTTGGAAGTGGAGAAAACCTCAAGCATCGGATTCGCCATCGTGCCCGGAACTCCAAACGCCTGCAGGCTGGGGCCGACGGCGCGAATGAGCAGGGTCTTGGTGCCTGAGCCTGCCAGGGTCAGACCTGCAGTGAGGATGTCGTTGCCCGTGCCGACAAAGTTGAGCGCAGAGAGATTGACGAGGTGCGGATTGGCGCCGCTGCCCGCGTCATAGGCCTCCACGATCACATTGCCACCGGTGGGGCCGGACACCTCAAGGGTGCGGTTGCCCTCGATCAGCGCGAGCAGCCCCGCATCGCGGCTCGCGGCGTCCGTGTAGGGAAAGGCTCGCACGGCGCTGATGGCCGAAGCGAGGGCCGGATTGCCCGCCCAATCATCGTTGGCATCGATGGCTGTGGTACCCTTGAACAGCGTGACACGGGGGTCGGGCATCGTGTCAGTCACCCCGAAGGCGGCAAGGGCCGGACCCGCGGCACGCAGGAGCACGGGCTTTTCGCCGCCCTGCATGACCAGGCCGACAGTCAGCACCTGGTTGGCGGCGAGCGTGGTGCGCACGGAAAGGTTCACCAGGAGGCTGGGATCGAGCGGAGTGGCGCTGATGCTGAGCGTGCCGCTGGTGGCGCCGAAATAATCGGGGGAATTGCTGCGGGCGACGACCTTGTAACTGCCCGGCAGCGACGGCAGGGAGGCGGAGCCATCGTAGCTGAGGGAGATGGGAACCTCCGAAGGCGTGCCCTGCAGGCTGGGCTCGGTGGGTGCGGCGCTGCCCGACTGCAGCAGGTTGCCCAGCACAAGATAGACCGGCTCAGGGGCGAGAAAGTCGAAACGATCCGCTGAGATCAGGTAACCGGAGGAGGAGGCATTCTTTCCCGTGCAGGCCAGCCGGACCACATGCGTGCCAGCGCTGGCGAAATTCACGCGCCCCACCACCACCGAGGTAAAACTGGGGCTGGTGGCATACTGGTCCAGGGGGTCGCCAACGGTGACTCCATCGATGCTCAGCCGGGCCTGTCCACGATTGTTGTTGGCCTTGTAGGCGAGCTGAAACCGGTAGGCGCCTGCGGGCAGGGAGGGTGTGGTGAACTCAAGGAAGGGGTCGGGGGCAGAGGCATTGAGCTGCACCCAGCTGCCACTGCTCGCCGTGCCTTCCGCGACGACGGAAGAAGTGCTGCCGCTCGTGAACAGGGAGAGCGATTCGGCCTCGTGGACCGCCGAGGCGAGAGTGCGCGCCTCGGGCGCGCCCTCGGCGGGGATCGAGACGGGGCTCTCGCCCAGGGCATTCACCGCGCTGACCACATAGCGGTAGCCGACACCGTTGGTGAGCCCCCCATCGGTGTAGGAGGGCACGAGCAGGCCCGTCACGAGTGTAGTGAAAGCATCACTACCGGCGGGGGCCCGCCTCACCGTGAAGGACTCGGCGGCTCCGCTGCTCCAGTTGAGGCTGAGCGAGCCGTCACCTGCCTGGACACAGAGGTCCGTGGGGGCGGAAGGCGCACGCGTGAACAGCGGATAGGTGCGGACCAGGGGAGGGAGATTGAGGCGGTTGCGGGTGAGCGAATAATGGATGCTCTGCCGCAGGGTGCCGGTGGCATCGAAGAGCAGGACCACGGAGCTCTGGTTCTCGAGGCTGGCTGAGAATTCGCGGGCGATGCCACCCGACACGCTGACCTTGGCGCCGGCGCCGAGCACCGGCTCATCGTTCATGCGCAGCGTGAACGCCTGGTGCGCGCTGGCATCCTCGTTCAGCAGCATGACCGCGAGCTGGCCGCCGGCCGTCCTGCGGGTGCTGAGCACCGCGAGGTTCGGGACCGTGGAGCTGCTCGGCACATAGGTTCCCGGGAGCATGTGCAGGGCCACCATCTGCATGTGATAGAAGCTGGAGCGCATCACGGGGCTGGCCCAGGAGCCGCCGATGAAGCCGAAGTCGGTGGTGCTGCCGTTGCCCCCACCCTCCATCAGGCTCCAGGTGGTCATCATCTGCGCACCGTGCTTCATTCCCACTCGGTAGTACTCGGCGAAGAACTGGCCGTTGAGGAACGAGGAGACGCCCAGACCGGCGACATTGTTGATGCTCGTGTCGGGATTTTTGTAGGTGAGGTTGAACTCGGTGAGGCCCCAGGTGAGCGCGGCATCGCCCGTGCGCCCATGGAATGTATTCGCGTAGGCAATACGACCCACCATGGCGCTGATGCGCGACTCGAAGCTTCCGTGCAGCTCGGCGAGCACCGCGGCCCGCGTGATCACGTTGGAGAAGGGGTAGCGGTGGAGGTTGATGTTGTCGACGTAGTAACGCCCCTTGGGGTCCTTGCCCGTGATGTCGTTCGCACCGCCCAGCAGTGCCTCGAACTTGGAGGTGCTGTACGATGCCATGTCGGAGGAGCAGATCCGGATCGAGGGGTCCACGTCGCGCATGGCGACGGAGATGGCCTTGGTGTAGGTCTCGACCAGGGAGACGAGCTCGGCCTCGGTCCCAGTCCAGTTCAGGTCGGGCTCGTTGCCGATGGACCAGAACTTCACGCCACGCGAGTGCGTGACATTCAGGTAGGTGACCGTCGCGGCGGCCACCGCGGCCCCCTTGTGCCGCGAAACCTGGATCAGGGGCTCGGCACCGATGCTGCGGATATTGTCCACCTGCCTGAGCAGGTTGGCATCCGACAGCGGCGTGTCATCATAGGCCTTGCCGCCTATGCGGATCATTTTCACTCCGCTGGTGCCGATGATCGGATAGGCGGAATCGGGCGGGTTATACCAGTAGTTCTGGCCGATGAGGTAGGGTGAGATCGGCGATCCCGCGGGCACGGCGGCGCGGGCGTTGAGGCCAAGCAGGCAGAACAGCAGCAGGCAAAGGCCGCAAGGGCCACGGAGGGAGTTCATCAGGGGGAAGGGGTGTCACGCCATCCTACACACTTTTTGTGCGGACGGTATTACCCGATCGGGTCCCCTGCCCCAGGCGGCTGCACGAAAGCCATGGCAGGCGGCCAAGGCTTCTATTCTGGGACGACCTCGTAGTGGAGCGTGCGCGGTCCGTCCTTCGTTGAGAAACTGAGCTGCCCATCGACCAGGCGCGAAGGCAGGGCCGGAAGCCGGCTTCCGTCAGGGGAAAGTGGATACACGTTCGACGCCGCCGTGCGGCGCACGCGGATGAGCGCGGGCACGGGCTCGGCGATGGTGGGGCCATGGCCCCAGTTCTCCCCGAGCGAGCTTCGCTCGGGATTCCATCGGGCGCCCTGGTTGCCTGCGCGGGCGACCAGCGTCACGAGGAGTCGCTTGGATTCGGCGAGCGGCCTGGAATCGAGGGCCACTGCCGTGAGTGAGGCGGAGTTGAGGCCGAACGGCTCGCAGCGAATTCCGAGCTGGCTGAGCGCCTGCTCGGTGCCACCGAGATAGCCGACGATCGTGGCGGCGGCGGGAGCCTCCACGAGAAAGACCGGGCCGGCAGGGCCTTGGAGGACACGCGCCGGGAGAGGCGATGCCGCGTCGCGGCGCAGCACGTGGCTGGCCTCGCCGGCGGGCAACAGCTCCTCGTTGACGAGAAGCCTGTGGCTCAGGAAGCCAAGGTCCTGGCCGGGCTGGGCACGGAGCCACAGCACATCGAGGTGACGCGCCTCCTTCCAATAGGAGGCACTGACGCGCAACTCACGCGTGGCCTCGAGCGGAGACAGCAGGCCCAGCCGGAAGCTGCGCGTGGCAAAGGGAGCCTGCCCCCACTTGGCGTGATGATGCCCCTGGTCAAAATAGGTACCGAG
>JAHFTI010000212.1 GCA_023265535.1 Opitutaceae bacterium | reverse complement strand
CCCGTCCCTCCAATTCGGCTCCGGCTCCTGCTCCAAGCGCGACGCCCTCATGGAGCTCGCCGGCCTGGTGATGCTGCTGGGCGCCGTGAACCGCGACCGCGTGGGCTACCTCATCGCACGTCCGGGCGGCTACGACTTCCGCCCGGCGGTGCGCGGCCGCGGCCAGATCATGCACCTGGCCAGCACCCTGCTCGGCCACCAGCCCCCGCCGCTCGACGCTCCCGAGGGCCAGGAGGCGCGTTCCTCGATCCCCTGGCAGCTGCTGTCGCGCGCCGCCCCCCGTCACTCCATCGTGCTCTGGCTCTCCGATTTCGCCCCCGGCGCCACGCCCGACGGCTGGGCCGTCATGCAGCGCCGCTACCAGACCATGGGCTTCCGCATCGACGACCCCTGGGACCTGGAACTCCCGGGCGACACCGGCCTCTTCGCCGCCTTCGACCCGGCCAGCCGCCGCCTCGTCTCGCTCGAGGGCTCCTCCGCCGAACGCCGCGCCCACGCGGAATGGCGCGAGTCCCGCGACACCCTTTTCCAGGGACTCTTCCCCGATGTGACCTCGCGCATGGCCGTGTCCACCGCCGAGGACCGCCTCGACGCGCTCGTGCGTTTCTTCCACCGCCGCATGGCCGGCGCCCGCAGGGGCTGAGCCCAGGACCCAAGCCGCGATGACTCTCCCTCCCCTGCTTGCCAGCCTCCCGATTCCCGGCACCAACGGGCTCTACGTGGCCGATTCGCCCGAGTGGCTTGCCGCGCTGGTGCTCGTGCCCGTGATGCTTTGGCTGCGCCAACGCCGCCGCACGCAGGTGCTCGTGGTGCCCTTCGCCGCCGCCTGGCACCGCCCCTCGGTGGCCACCTTCTCACGCTGGCCCTCGCTGCTGGCGACCCTGGGCACGGTGCTGCTCATCGTGGCACTCGCGCGCCCCCAGCGCATCGACGACCGCCACGAGGTGCGCGCCGAGGGCTACGACCTGATCCTGGCAGTCGACATCTCGACCTCAATGCTCTCCGAGGATTACCAGCGCAAGGGGGAGCGCATCAACCGCCTCCAGGCCATCAAGCCCGTGCTGCAAGCCTTCGTGGAGCGTCGCCCCAACGACCGCATCGGGGTCGTGGTCTTTTCCGGCCGCGCCTACACCCTCGCCCCCCTCACCCTCGACCATGACTGGCTGGGACGGCAGCTCGAGCGGCTGAAGGTGGGCGTGATCGAGGACGGCACCGCCATCGGCGACGGCCTCGGGGTGGCCCTCTCGCGCCTCCAGCAGGCGGGGCGCGACGACAGCGCCGGCCGCCGCCTCGGGGCCTTCGTCATCCTTCTCACCGACGGCGCCAACAACCGCGGCGCCCTCAACCCGCTGCAGGCGGCCGACATCGCCACCTCGCGCCGCATCCCCGTGTACACGATCGGCGCCGGCAAGGAGGGCTGGGTGCCGGTGCCCGTGGGCCGCCGCGCCGACGGTTCCGTGGCCTACCAGGCGCAATTCTCGCAGCTCGACGAGGGCCTGCTCAGGACGATCGCCACGCAGACGGGCGGCGCCTTCTTCCGAGCCGACGACGTCGGCACCATCGAGGAGGCGTTCCGCTCCATCGACCGCGCGCAGAAGATCGAGTACGAGGCCAAGAGCCGACTGCTGACCACCGAGCTCTTCCCGTTCGCCGCCCTGCCCGGCCTGGCCTGCCTCCTCGTGGCCGCGCTCCCGCTGGCGGCGAGCGCGCGCGGCAGGCGCGAACCCGCACCCGCCGCACAGCGTATCCATCTGACTGATACACACGCATGAGCTTCGCCTGGCCCCTCTTCCTCTGGCTCCTGCCGCTTCCATTCCTGCTCCTGCTGGCGGGGCTCCTGCGCTCGCGCCGCGGCCCCGGGGCCGCGGGCGGGGACCACATCCTGCGCGGCGAGGCGGGCTCCGGACGCCTGAGGCTCGGCGGCTCGCCGGGAGCCACGCCGGGGCGGCGCGCCAGGCCCCTGCTCTGCCTGGCGGCGGCCGGCCTCCTGCTCGGGCTGGCCTGCCCCCAGTGGGGCGTGATCGAGGAGCCCGTGTACAGCTCCTCCCGCGAGATCCTCATCGGCCTCGACCTCTCGCGCTCGATGCTCGCCACCGACATCAAGCCCTCGCGCCTGGAGCGTTCCAAGCTGCTGGTGCAGTCCCTGCTCGACCGCCTGCGCGGCGAACGCATCGGCCTCGTCGTCTTCTCGGGCACCGCCTTCCTGCAGAGCCCGCTCAGCTCCGACTACGAGATCCTGCGCGACCTGCTCCCCTCGCTCGGACCCGACTACCTGCCCGAGGGCGGCACCGCCTACCGGGCCCTCCTGCGCGCCTCCCTCGACGCCTTCTCCAAGACGCCCAACACCGACCGCTTCCTCATCATCCTCAGCGACGGCGAGGCCCTCGACGACGACTGGAAGCCCCTCGTCGCCGAGCTGAAGGAACGCCAGGTGCGCGTGCTCGGCCTGGGCGTGGGCACCGCCGCCGGCTCGCTGATCACCGACGAGAAGGGCGCCCTGGTGAAGGACGAGCGCGGCGCCGCCGTGCTCACCCGGCTGGAGCCCGCCACCCTCGAAAGCCTGGCCCGCGACACCGCCGGACGCTACCGCGAGGCGGGCACCTGGATCGACCTCTCCGCCCTGGTGCGGGAGACCGTCGAGGCCGGACGCAGGGGCGAGACCGTCGAGGTCCAGAAGGTCCGCCTCGTCGAGCGCTTCCAATGGCCGCTGGCCTTCGCGCTCGCCTGCGGGCTGCTCAGCCTCGCGATGGAATTCCCCGGGCGCATCCGCCCACGCCAGCTTCGTATCCAGGAATTCCCTACAAAGGCCGCCGCCCTGCTCCTGGCAGGCCTGCTGCTGTGCGAGGCCGACCGCCTGGAGGCGGCCGCGCCTAACACCCCGGCCACGCCGACCGCGCCCGTGGTGTCGGCCGCGCCCGCCAGCGGCCTTCCGACGACGGCGCCCGCAGCGGCGCAAAAGCCGGCCGAACCCGCCCTGGTGGGCACCGTCCGGCGCCTGAGCGAGCTGCCCGCCCTCGATGCGGACGGTTGCCGCAGCCTCGCCGAGGACACGCTTGCCTGGGGGACCAATCTCAGGACCAGCCGCCAGGCCTTCCCTCCGGGACCCATCAATGACGGCATCGAGGCCACCGAGCTGGGCGAAAAGCTCGCCCCCGGGCTGACCCGCTGGAAGGAGCTGCGCGAGCAGCTGCGCGCCCTTCTCCAGCCCTCTCAGCAGGACAAGGACCAGCAAAAGCAGGAGCAGAAGTCGCAGGAGAACAACGACCAGCAGAAGAAGGACGACGAGAGAAAGGAACAGCAGCAACAGCAGCAGGACAAGAGCCAGGAGCAGCAGTCCAACAAGGACCAGAAGCCCCAGGACAAATCCTCGGAGCCCCCGCAGGACCAGAAGCAGCAGCAGACTCCCGAGGCCTCCAAGGACAAGCAGGGCGAGAAGCAGGATGCCTTCGGGAAGATGCCGCCCCCGCCCCCTCCTCCCCAGCAGGAGGAAATGCAGCAGGTGGGCGGCGCCCCCCAGGACAAGCAGCCCGTCGACCAGGATCCCAACCTGGTCGTGCCCCTCGAGAAACTCCAGAAGCTCAAGGCCCAGGACAACCCGGGCCGCCTCTTCGAGCTCATGCAGGACGAGAAGGAGACACCGCCCTCCAACAAGAAGAACTGGTAACCCAATTTCCGTGAGCCCTTCCCATTATTTCCCCAGCATCCCCCTCGCACGGGCCACCCTGCTGCTCTGCGTCCTCCTCGGCCTGCTCGGCCGCCTGGGTGCGCAAAGCGTGGCCTGGTCCCCCGCAGGCGGCAAACTGCCCGCCGGCATCATCAGCGAGCTCTCCCTCATCTTCGAGAACTGCGAACCCAAGGGCGACCCCGCGCCGCCCAAGGTGCCCGGCCTCATGCTCGCCCTGCGCGGCAGCTCCCAGTCCGTCTCCATCGTCAACTTCAGGCGCACCGCCACGGTCACCTTCTCCTTCGCCGCACGCCTCGAGAAGAAGCAGCCCGCCGAGATCCCCGCCTTCACCGTCGAGACCGACAAGGGCCCCCTCACCGTGGCAGCCGTGCGTTTCGAGCCGGGCGACGCCGCCATCGGACAGGGCAACCTCTCCGTCGAGGAGATCGCCCAGTCCCGCTTCCTTTTCCCCAGCGAGACCGTCTGGGCCGGCGAGGTCTTCAGCCTGAGCTACCGCCTCGACGTGCTCCGCCGCTACTACCACAACCTCGGCAGCAATCCCGAATGGGATCCCGCCCCGCTCGTCACTGAGGAATGGGGCAAGGGTGAGATGAGCGAGGGGCGCGCCAAGGGCGAGGCCCTGCTCAACATCCTGTATCGGACACGCGGATACGCCCGCGAACCGGGCAGCTTCCAGTTCAACCAGGCGCAGCAGGTGGTCAACATCCGCACCGGCACCTCGGGCGGCTTCGGCATCTTTGGTCCCCAGCCCGAGCTCCAGCAGCTCGTCGTGCCCTCCGACCAGCCGCGCATGACCGTGAAGCCCCTGCCGCTGCCCGCCCCCGCCTCCTTCGCGGGCGCCGTCGGCCAGTTCAAGCTCGCCTCCAAGGTCGTCCCCCAGGATGCGAAGGCCGGCGAACCCGTCACCTGGACCCTCGAGCTTTCAGGCACGGGCAACTGGCCCGCCATCACCGCCCTCCCGGCGCGCTCGATCCCCAAGTCCTTCGAGGTCGTGCAGCCGCAGGCGCGCCGCACCATCGCCGAGGGCAAGCTCTTCGAGGGCAGCCTCACGGAGGACCTGGTCATGATCCCGCGCAACCCGGGCACCTACAGCATCCCCGCCCTCAGCATCAGCTATTTCGATCCCAAGGCCGGCACCTACCGCACGCTCAGCAGCGAACCGGTGAAAATCAAGGTCTCCGCCGCCGAGCCCGGCGGCATCGCGGGCGGGGCGTCCAAGCCCGCCACGGAGGCGGGTGGCATCGGAAAGTCCTCCGACAACGACCGCAGCCCCGCCAAGCCCTTCCCGGCCGCACCGCAGGCCCCCGCGCCGATCCCCGGCGACCCCCTCGCCCCCGACCACCTCGCCAACGCGCCGCTCGCCGGCGGCAGCGTGCTGACCCTGGTGGCGCTTCCCCTGGCCTGCCTCCCGCTGCTCTGGCTGATCTTTGCCGCCCTGCGCGCCTGGGAGCGCGACCCCAACAGCCCGCGCCGTGAGGCCCTGGCCCGCCTGCGCCGCCTGCTTGGCACCCAGGCCAGGCCCTCCACACCCGAGGCCACCCGGGCCCTGCTCCTGGCCTGGCAGCGTGAGACCGCGCGTGCGACCGGCTTCACCGGTTCCGCCCCGGCCGCCCGCAACCTCCCGGGCAACCTGCCCTCCGGCCAGGCTGCGGCCCTCCAGCGCCTCTGGGCCGAGGCCGACCAGGTCCTCTATGGCAAGGACGCCCCGCTCCCCGGCGACTGGCTCAGCCGCGCCCGCGCCTCCGCGTCCTCGCTCGGCGCCCCCGGCTTCCCCGTCCTCTCCGTGCTCCGCCACCTGCTCCCCCTGCTCGCCGTATCCGTCTTCCTGATACAGGCGGCGGCCCCCGCGCACGCCGCCCTGCCCGGCACCCCGAAGGCCAGCGATGCCAAGGCGCGCGAGGCCTACCAGGCCGGCAACTATCCCGAGGCGGCCCGCCTCTGGTCCGCCGAGCTCGCCACTGCCCCGCTCAGCTGGCCCCTGCGCCACAACCTGGGCCTGGCCTACCTGCAGCACGACCAGCCCGGCGCCGCCATGGCCGAGCTCGCCTCCGCCTTCGCCCAGAACCCGACCGACGACGAGGTGCGCCGCAACTTCCGCCTCGCCTGCACCCAGGCCGGCGTGAGCCCCGAGGTCCTGGGCGAACTCTCCGGCGAGGGCCCTGTTCCGGCCCTGGCACGGCTCGCCCCCCTGCGTTGCTGGCAATACGCCCTGGCCCTCTCCTCACTCCTGCTCGCCGCCGGCCTGGTGCTGTGGCTGGCCCGCGCCTACCGGCGCCGCCTCCCCCTTCAGGTGCCTCTCGCCTGGAGCCTCCTGGTCCTGGGCGTGGTCCTGGCCCTTCTCAGCAGCACGGTGCTGCACCGCTACGGTCTCGTGCGCGACGAGGCCGCGGCCCTGGTCTGGCAGAACACCACCCTGCGCTCCATCCCCACCGAGGCCGACGCCACGCAGAAGACCGCCGCCTTGCCCACCGGCACCCTGCTGCGCGTCGACAAGGCCTTCGTCGGCTGGCGACACATCACCCTGAGCAACGGCGAGAGCGGCTGGGTGCGCGCCTCGGACCTGGTGATGCTCTGGCACTGAGGCGGCCCGGCTCCCCACGCTACCTTTCCTCTCCAAGCCCCTCCCCTCGCCGGGCGGGGCTATTTACTGGGGACTGCGCGCCGACCAGGAGGCCACAAAGGCCTTCTCGTCCGCCTTGAAACTGCGCACGCAGGAAAGGCAGATGCAGCTCTTCATGCGGAGCGCCTCGGGGACCAGGGCGCGCAGTGCGGCGGGCACCGGTTCGGTGGCGCACCAGCATTTGGGCCCGTCCTCGGCCCGGCACCCATTGTCCGCCCCGCAGAAGGGGCAGACCTTTTCGTTGGCAGGCAGGCTCATGGCTTTTTCAGGAAGGCATCCAACGCATTGAGGCTCTTGATGGGCGCCGCCTTCTTTTGCAGCTGCAGGGGGGCGTTGGCCTTGGCGGCAGCAGGGGGCTGGGCGGAGCCAGAGGGAATGGGAACGGACGGCAAGGCGGGCTTGGATGCAGGTGCGGGGGGCTGCGGAGTGGCGGCCGGCTTGGACGGCAGGGAGGCAGCCGAAGCGCCCAACAAGTCCGACAACTGACCGAGTCCGGATCCCTTCTGGGGCGTCCTTGCCGGTGCCGGTGAGGGCCGCTGCTCGGGAACAGCCGGCTTGCGGACCGGTTCAGGTGTCTTGGCCGCAGTTGCCTCGGGCTTCTTGGAAGCGGCTGGCTGTGGGCCCGCGGGCTTGGCCCCGATGACCTTGGCCGCGGCCTCCGCTCCCGGAATCGCCACCGGCAACCCGGGCAGGTCGAGGATGTTAAGGCTCTTGAGGGGCTGGCGGCCCCCGCCTGGCGCCGAGGGAATGGGAGCGGAACCCGGTGCGGACTTTGCCGCCCCGGCCTGCTCGGCCAGTTGGCGCAGGGGAGAATTCACCGAGGGCTTGCCCAGGAGGGCAATGGCCTTGGCGGCAGCCTG